>JAEYVN010000411.1 GCA_023431725.1 Pseudomonadota bacterium | reverse complement strand
GAATAGGGACGCGCGCCGCATTGCTGCTGGTTCGTTCGGCTGCCATTGCGCTCCCGCGAGGCTTCACAGAAGGAGGGCGACCACGACAGGGCCAGGACATAAAAGTCAAAGCGGCCCGGTTCGTTATTGTGATGACTGCCTTGATGGGCGCGGTCCTGCTGAAACTGCGCGAAGCGATCCGGAGACAATGTTTCCGGGCTTTGCGCAGCGACCGGTTCGACGCTCTGCGCGAACGCCGTGATGGTGAGGATGAAGACGAACGTCAGAACGATGCCGAAGCGATAGGCGACTGCAGCCATTGGAAGCCCCCGAATACAAACCCGATACACATTCAGCCAACCGTCAATCCGCGGAGGCTAGCGGGACAGTTGGAACATTTCAAGAACAAAACGAAAATAGAACAGGCGCAAATTCGCCGCCGACGGCTCTTACGGGCGCATCATCCGGCAGGCGGGATTGTTGGCCCAGTTGCGGTCGAGGCCGACGACACACCATTCCACGCCCCAGGTCGCGCCGATCATGCCGAAGTCCTCGCCGATCAGGTAATGCACCGGCCGCCAGACGCCGTCGGAGATCAGCGCCCGGCCCGAGCAGAAGCGCCGCGGAATCGTGTCAGGGGCCCAGGGGCGGTTGCCAGTCTCCCGGATCGCATCGAAGTTCACGATCGTCAGCGGGGAGTTCCAGAACTTGTGTTCCTTGGCGCCGAAGCGCGAGGCGATTTTAGCCAGCGCCATGGGTTCGTCGCAGGCCGGCAGCTTGCCGGAATAGCGGGGGCCACTCAGCCAGAAATTCTTTTCAAGCCAATTGGCGGCATGAGCCGGCGACTGCGGCAGAGCCAGCAGCATCGCACCCAAAGCGGCAATGATGAAAAGATGACGCTTGACGGACATTTGGAGACCCCCATCCCCGGTTGGGCGGACCGTGCCGTTAGCCGCGCCCGCGGTCAAGTGGTTCCACGCTCGCGAAGCATGGCACGGCGAAAAATCGTTGGACTGTGTGGCTTTATCGCGCGACCCGCGGCCGGAGGAACCAATGGTGTGGCTTCCGGTTGGCATGGCACGCAGGAGAAAGCCAATGGGACTTCAGATTCGCCGGTCGTTCGCAGGACTTTCCCATCTCGTCGTTGCGCTCGTTGCCGCGCTGATGCTTCAGGCGACCGGGGCCATTGCGCAGGAGACGAGCAGGGATATCCCGCGGCTGGATCTGACCGATGCCCAGAAGCAGACGATCCTCATCAGCGTCACCAACCAGAACTTCAAGAATGAGGCGCCGCCCAACTTCCAGCCTGTGGTCGGGACAATCGTGCCGGAGAATGTCGAGCTTGAAGCGATGCCGAAAACCATCGTCGAGCTCGCGCCGAAGACCGAGGCGTTCCGGCTGGCGCGCGTGGTCAATCAGGTGATCATTGTCGACCCGCAGACGCGCCGTGTTGTCGAGGTCATATCGAAATTGCCTTAAAGCCGATGTGCCACGTTGATCGGCCGGAACAGCCTGCCGGTGCACGCATTGTCCGTGTGAAAATGTGTTTGCCCATAAAGGAAAAATCGATGCGCACTCTCAGACCCGCCCGCACCGTCCTTTTGGCACTGCTGGTCACCACGGCGATGAGCGGCAGCGCCTTCACCGAGGAGGCGGGCAGTCCGGTGAATCCGTCCCCCGCCCAAACAGGCGCTGACCCGAGCATGGCGCAGCCGCAGGGCTCGACGACGCCTGCGTTGAATGCGCCGCAAGTGCGCAATCCTGAATCGACCGTTGGCCTCGCGCCCACCGAACAGCCTATCAACAATGCCAAGCCCAATGTTGCAGGGCAGGTCATTCCGTCATCGCAAGAAACCGCGGCACACGACGAGTCGATCTTCGTGCACGATCAGCAACCGACCTTGACGCATACGTTCAACTTCACGGACGAGCAGAAGCAGGCGATCGTCAATGCCATTGCGCAGGACGGAAAAGCGCCGGTCACCGCCCCCTTCGCGGTCGCGGCAACGGAAATTCTTCCTGCCACCGTCCCGCTGAATCCACTGCCGCGCAGCGTTGTGGCTGAGATGCCGTGGGTCGCGCCTTACCGGTACGTCAAGTTTGGCGACAAGATTGTGCTCGTTGACGGGAATTTGCGGTATGTGGCGGCAATTATCGAATAATTAAAGCGCTTCAAAGTAGCAAAGCCTGCAACAGAACATTGCCCGAGAGTGTTGCAGTCTTGCGCTTGCAGATGGTCCCGAACCACGGCAAACAGCACCCGCAACGAATCGAAACTGCGGCAAACGCAGCAAAGACCAGGATACGAGCATGACCAACCGGAACGGTCTTCGACTTCTCGGCTTAGCCTACGGCGGGCTGACGGCTATCGTGCTGCTGGTTGCGTTTATCGTTGTGTCCGCTCATGTGAATGCGTCCGCCCCTGCCTATGCCGGTTCAACGGAGCGCTTTGCGACCCTGCCGAAATAAGCGGCGACCAAGTCTGCCTGCGTATTTATTGCGCACGTCTATTATACCGTGAAACGCATCTGCGGTTCCGTGGTTATCAACCGGATAGCCCCGACATGGAACTCTATGATGCTTCACTGGCGACCGGCCTGCGCGGCTTTCATTCTATCGACGACACTGCTTTCGGCCACTCTGGTGCTGCCGGCCCTGGCCCAGACGACGGGCGTTGCACCGGGGGGACCGGGAATCGGCCTTACGCCGGACCACAAGCGCACGATCTATCGGGAAATTGGCGGCCAGCAGCCGCAGCGCGTTCCGGACGGCGTGTCCGTTGAAATCGGGAAGGAGGTTCCCGATTCGATGATGCTCAACGAGATGCCGATTTCGGTCAAAGATCAGATCGGCCTGCTGCGGGACTTCAAATCCGCCAAGCTGCCGGACGAAAATATCCTCATCGTCGATCCCGCGAAACGGCAAGTGGTCGACATCGTCACCAAGGATGAAGGCACGCGCTGACGCGCATGCTGCCTTACCAGGAGCGCCGGAAACCGGCCGTAACGCTGCGGTCGTGGGTGCCGGTCGACGTCTCGCTCACGGCCCCCCGCACGGAAATACCGCCGAACAATCTTTGCTCTGCGCCGATCGTGTTCAGCCAGCGCTCGTCGCTGGACGACAGTGAGGATCCGGCGATCAGACTGGTGCCGGTCGGCGACCAGCTCAGTTTCGCGGAGCGGTTTGCATCGACACCATAGGATGTCGAGCCGAAGGGTGCGGCGAGCGTCTGGCTCAGACCGAAGCCGCTTTGCAGGGTCAACGAAACGTCGTCGTTGAGCGGCAGCGATTTGCGCACCGTGGTTCCCAGCGTGCCCTGGTCGGCGGACGGATCGAGGCGGGCATTGACCGACGCCTGATCCCACCACGGCCCGAAGGAGGGGAGCGCCGTGCTGGCCCAGGCGGTTCCGGTCGAAGCCGTTTGCTGCGCGCCGGGCAGTGCCATGGATGACGGCGATGGCGCCACCATCATGTCGACGCCGACTTTCGTTTCGAACGCGGTCGGCAGCGACTGCCTTACCGTGACATTGGCCGTGCCGTCGCGGTTTTCGGTGCGGCTCCATGCCGGAGTGCTTGTCGTTCCGCGGCGCGAATCGCGCGTCTTCGACGAGCGCGTGAGATCATACGCGTCGATGTGCACGCGGTTCCAGTCGATGGGGGGTAGTTCTTCCTTGGTCGGCTCGTATGTGTCGGGCGTCCCGATCACTTCCAATTCGTCCGCTGGCGCAGCGGGAACGGTGACGGTAACGCTCTGCGCAAACGCAGCGTCACTCACAGCAATCGCCAGCAGACATCCGAATGCCGAATGTCTCAACGCCGATGTCATCGTGCAGTCGTCCATTCCAGGATTTTCAGCTGTCGCATGTCAGCCGGAGACGGCATTTTTTGGGCCAAAGCCCTAACACGACCTTACGACATCAGAAATCCCGGTGCGCGACTGAAAGATGCGGCACCGTGCTGCTTTTTTGGATCTTCAGCGAAGAGAGCCGGCTACGAAGCAGATTCGCAGCCGGGTGTTGAGAATCAGGACAGATCGCTACGGGTCGGCAACGCGACGGAGTTTCCCGGCTTCAGTTGCGACAGCGTATCGCCAATGACTTTCATGGTCGTGACGGCGGACTGGCTCAGGCCGGCATAGCCCGTGATTTCACGGCGAACGCGCTCGCCTTCGTTATGCAGCAGCGTGCGGATGCCTTGCAGTTCCGCAATCAGACGGTCGATTTCGCTGACCGTTGCCCCGGACACCCGTTCGATGAGCGAATTCAGGTTTTCCGCGCCGGTGTCGCTGCTGGTGTCAGCGCTGGTGTCTCCGTGCCGGCGCATGGTGACATCGCGACGGATGAATTCCCGGATTTCACCTTCGAATTCATTCGAGGCATTAGCGGCACTGCGATCGACATCGCCAAGGCGCTTGGTGACCGTCATTCTGGTACTCCCTTCCGTGCGCGTCGGGACGAACCCGCAAACGCTCCCCCAAGAAAATGAAGCCCCATAGCCGCATGTGAAAACGGCCTCACAAGTTCGTGATGGAGGCGCTTCCGCGGTTCAATTGTGGCGAATTTGGCGACGATTACCGCTGCGGCGATTTGCGATTGACGATGACCTGCCAGCCGGTTTTGCCGTCACAGTCGGCTGTTTGTCGCCAATAGACGAGAGACGGGGAGGGGTGTTTGCCTTCCATCACCCAGCGTCCCTCAGCGCGGCAGATGCGACGCGTCAGCCGGCCGACGGTGCCGCTGATTTCGTTGCTTGCTGATGAGAACACCACATTACCGAGTCCGGCGATGCGACGGCCTTCGGGGCGATGGAACAACAGCAAACGGGCATTCGCGCCATTCTGATCGGATGCGAAGACAAGTCGAACCGGCTGGTTGCTGGTTGTGGTGCAGGTCTGACTGAAGACGTAGCCACCGGCAAAGCTGCGACGTGTGACGTCGCCTGACAACGTCTTGCATTGCATGCGCGATGTGACGACCGAAGGCACGTCTTTAACGACGGTGACGTCTGCGTCTTCCTTGCTTGCGGTTTGTGCAAACGCAGCGGTCACTGCACCAAGCATCAAGATGCCGAGCGCCAGACCGGTAACGATCGAATGCTTCAACGCACGTTGCATCATTGGACCCCGATGGTGCGGCATATACGCCTGCGACGATTATGCAGTGGTATTCATAGCAAGCTAAATATCTGTTTATCAACGTGAATTGTGCGTAACCCGTGGAAATGCCGCAATGGATCGCTAGTCATTTCTCCTGCGGACAATCACCGCATAAAGGAGAATTGGAATGAGGAAGATTGCAATCGCATTCGCTGCTGTTTGTGCGCTCGGCTTTGCTGCGCCGGCAGTTGCTTCACCGAATGCGACGCCGGCTTCGCCGGCAGCGTCCGTGCAAACGAATGCTGTGAAAGTCGCTGATGAATTCAGCGCCCAACATCGGCATGCGAACAGCCGGCGGCATCATCACGGGCACCGTCATCATTCGCATCGTCGTTATCATTCCCATCATCGCCATCACTGGCGTGGCCACCGTCATTGGGGCCCGCGCCATTGCTGGACGACATGGCGTCATGGACACCCGGTCCGGGTCTGCCGCTAATTATCGGTCACTGAAAGGGAAAGCCCCGGCCATCGCCGGGGCTTTTTCCATTTTTGGGGCGTGAAACAACGGGCGGAAAATTCTACCATCGCGGGTCTCGCCGACGGCAAAATTGCTTGAACCTTAAAATAATATTCTCCAATCGCCCTAATTTCGAGGCGCATGGCCATGGGCAATTAATTCTGCAGGGAAGACCTGCACTGTCAGGATGCGAATCAGGCTGGAAAAACCGCGCGGGAAGGCCCATTTAAGGACCACTCGGCTGCGGATGGCGGCCCATTTTATGTTTGCCGCAGAGGCGTGCGGCTTTCCTATGTTTCGCCGGCGTCGGTTTCTCGGTCGCTGCGATACCAATAAAACGACAGGAGTCAGGTAAATGGCGAACGAGCCCCAATCCATCAATCGTGCCCGCTGGCAGGCGCAACTCCGCGACCTGTCAGGTTTCGATTTCAAGGCGCCGGCAGAACTGTATCCAAGCCGAAGTCGCCGGGTGCGTGGCCCGTTTACCTACAAGCGCTTCAATACGGCAGCGGAAGCCTTGCGGTTTGCCCTGGAGCAGATGCCCGAGGGTGCTTTGCTCGGCGCGACGCTCGAGGTGAATGAATCGCGTTTTACGGAAGCCGAGATGCGCGCGCTTTACGAAAGCCCGGCCTTTCCGTTGAAGCGGGTCGCGAAGAAGCAGTCCGCGGCATAAGCCGGACTGGGCCGCTCGTTAATCTGGTTGCGAAAGGCCGGGGAACGCCCCGGCCTTTTTTATTTGAGACGATACGGCCGGTCGAAGTCGCCGTTACTTCTTCGCGCCCTGCTGGGCCTTGTAGGCCGAAACCGGCTTCACCTTGTTGGCATCAGCCTTCGGCTTCTTGGTTTCCTTGTTGGATTTCATCTGCCCTTTGGCCATCGTGTCTCTCCAGACGGTTGCGTCGTTGCGCTTGGGAAAAGCATTGAAAAATTAACACTGCTGACGAACCCGCGGAAGGCCAATAGCCATTGCCCGCGGTAATTGCTAGATTGTGGCAATTCGGAGATTCATCATGGCCTTTCCAACGCCGTTTGCGCTACTGCTTCCACTTGCCATTGCCGCTGCCGATGTCGTGCCGAACTTTAATGTCGAGCCGACCTGCAAGGGTGGTCTCGACAGCCCTGGTCTGAACGAGCGTTACGGGCGCTGCATCGCCGAAGAAAAAGATGCGCGAAGCAGGCTGCAGTCGACCTGGTCGCAATATCCGGTGGCCGACCGGGCCCAATGCTCGGACACCGCGCGCATGGGTACGCCGAGTTATGTGGAATTGCTGACCTGCCTCGAGATGGCGCGTGACGCAAGCAAGCTGAAATTGAAATAGCCTTGCCTCGGGAGGCCGTTCAATCGGCCTTCGGGACCAGCGGCGGTCCCCGAAAGACAGGCTGCATGTCGTCATCAATATAGCGATAGGCCCGCACGGCCTTGCTATGGCAACGGCTGCAGACCAGTTTCTTCGTCACCACAACCAGCGACTCGTCAGGAGCGAAGCCGAGCGTTTCCAGCTCGGCTTCCTGCATCGACACGCAATGCCCGCAGTTCAGACAGTCGATTGCAATTGTACGCATCGGGTTACACGCAACGTCGTAGACATGCGTTCACAGACATGCCGTCAGGCGTCAGCCTTTTCGTTGCGGCGACGCTCCAGCCACGCATCGAGTTTGTTGGCGATCCAGTCATTGGCTTCGCCCTCGGTGCGAAAGCCCATGATGTCCTCGATCTGGCCATGCGGCCATTTCGCTGCAACCCACCAGCGGTTGCTGGTGTCATGACGGATCTGCATAACGGGTCCGGTCATGGTTTCCACCTTTGACTTGCATCCTTCTGGCCCCGCTAACGCGGGCAAAGGCTGGAGTGTTCCAGAGGCAGCCAACTGGTCGCAATGGAACCGGTTTCGCGTCTTGTTCCGGTTAAATTTTATTCATAGGATCACTGGCTAACCCCTCTGTTCAGCGGTTTTTGCGAAGGGTGGCGCTCGTGCTTCGATACATTCTCGCAGGTGTGATGGCCGCCGTCGTTTGTGTGCATGCCGGTTCGGCAAACGCTCAAAGTGGCCAGCAGATCCGGTTGCATTCGTCTCTGGAGGGCGCACAGCGGCCGATGCTGTGCCGTGATCGCCAGAGTATCAATCTGATCGTGCCAATTCTCGCGCTTGGACTTGAGGCGAGGTCATCAAGCGATAAAGACAGGGCCGGGCGCTTTACGGATATCGCTACACGCTTGCAGAATGAACTCTGTCTGCGACCGGCACCGGATGACATCGTCGTCTTGCGCTGCAGGCTTTCGCAGCGCGACATCGGTGGCACGAAACTGTCGGCGATCCG
>JAEYVN010000381.1 GCA_023431725.1 Pseudomonadota bacterium | reverse complement strand
GCGACATTCTCGGCACGGCGCTCAAGCGCGCCGGCGACAAGGAGAAGTCCGAGTAATCGGACGGCTCCTGCGACAAACAGAACCCCCGGTGCTTGCGCCGGGGGTTCATTTTTTTGCCCAAGGCCGCTGCTAATATTCGCCTCATCTCAGGCTTTTGCGACCGGCCTTTGCCAATCGTGAAGGATTGATCGGGTCTAGTGCAGCGCTGCGCTAGACTGTGCGCATTCGAAAACCAATGGGAGCGAAGCCATGTCGCTCGATTCTCGCCCGCTCGATGCGGACCAGATCGTGGACCGTCGCCGTCTTCGGCGTAAACTGACTTTCTGGCGGGTGCTGACGGTTCTCGTTGCCGTTGCGGCGATCGGCGCCGTGGTTGCGATGACGCAGTCCGACAGCAGAGTGTCCGGTTCGACCTCCGGTGCTATCGCACGCGTGACGATTTCAGGATTGATCCGCGGCAATCAGGAGCGTGTCGAGGCGCTGGAACGCCTGTCCAATTCCAGTGCCAAGGCGGTGATCGTCCATATCGACAGTCCGGGCGGTACCACGTCGGGCTCCGAACAGCTTTACGACTCGCTGCGGCGGCTGAAAGCCAAGAAGCCGATGGTCGTCGTGGTGGACGGGCTCTGCGCGTCCGGCGGCTATATTGCAGCGATGGCGTCCGATCACATCATTGCGCAGAGCGCGTCGCTGGTCGGGTCGATCGGCGTGCTGATCCAGTATCCGAATTTCACCGACCTTCTGAAGACGGTCGGCGTGAAGGTCGAGGATGTGAAGTCCTCGCCGCTGAAGGCCGCGCCGAACGGCTTCGAGCCCACCTCGCCGGAAGCGCGGGCGGCGCTCGCTTCGATCGTCATGGACTCCTACAATTGGTTCAAGGACCTCGTCAGCCGTAGCCGCAATCTGCAGGGTGAGGCCCTGGACAAGGTGGCCGACGGGCGCGTCTTTACCGGCCGGCAGGCGCTCGAGCTGAAACTGATCGACCAGCTCGGCGACGAGACGACCGCAATCGCGTGGCTGGCCAAGGAAAAAGGCATCGACCCGAAGACGCCGGTTCGTGATTTTCGCCTGCGGTCGCGCCTCTCGGACTTCTCCTTCATCCGCCTGACGGCGGTGATGGCGCTCAATGCGATGGGGCTTGACGGCTTCGCGCGGAGCGTTGAGCAGTCCGGGGCGTTTGCCGCGGCAGAGCGGCTCAATCTTGACGGTCTGCTGGCGCTTTGGCACCCTTCGCCTGCGAATTGACGGCGGGGCTGGCCGAGGAGGCCGGCCTCAGCTGAGCGGCGGCTATACTTCACCGGACGGGGCGGATGATCAAATCGGATTTGGTGACGAAGATCGCGGGGCAGAACCCGCATCTCTATCAGCGTGACGTGGAAAATATCGTCAACGCGATCCTGAACGAGATCACAGCCGCCATGGCGCGTGGCGATCGTGTCGAGTTGCGCGGGTTTGGCGCCTTCTCGGTCAAGCATCGCCCGGCACGCACGGGCCGCAACCCGCGGACCGGCGAGCACGTTTCGGTGGAACAGAAATCGGTCCCATTCTTCAAGACCGGCAAGGAGATGCGGGAGCGCCTGAACAAGGACACGTGATACCGCATCTGTTTACGGGTTGATGATAGGATCATGGCCGGGCCTTCCCGGCCATGATCTTTTTTTTGAGGCGTACGAATGATGGTTCGAAAGTTCGTCTTCTGGCTGGTGCTGGTGCCGCTGGCGATCATCATCCTGATGTTTGCCGTCGCTAACCGCGAGATCGTCACCATCTCTTTCGACCCATTCAATGCGGCAAATCCGGCGGCGGCGGTCAGTGTGCCGCTCTTCGTCCTGATCTTCGCCCTCGTCATTCTCGGCGTCATCGTCGGCGGGATGGCGACCTGGTTGAAGCAAGGGGAATACCGCCGGGCGGCACGTCAGCGCGATTACGATGTGAGTTCGCTGCGCCGGGAAATCGATACGCTGAATGCGCGGCTTGCCCATGGTGACAGTGCGGCATCAAGTCACGCGGCCCGGCTCGGCTATCGTCCACCATCGGGCGGATGACGCACCATGCGGATCATATCGGCTGACGATATCCAGAATGTTCTGACCTATCGTGCGCTGATCGACGCATTGGCGGATGCCTTCAAGAGCGATATCGCGGTCCCCACCCGTCATCATCACACCATTCCGCAACCCGGCAGCGACGCGACCCTGCTGCTGATGCCAGCCTGGGGCGGTGGCGAAGAGCGCTATATCGGCTGCAAGATCGTCACGGTCTTTCCGGACAATGTGAAGGTGCAGCGGCCGTCAGTTCACGGGCAATATCTTCTGATGTCCGGCGAAACCGGCGAGCCGCTGGCGATGATCGACGGCCGCATGCTCACGGCATGGCGCACCGCCTGCGCCTCCGCGCTCGCAGCGCGCTATCTTGCCCGTGAGGATGCTTCGCATCTCGTCATGGTCGGTGCCGGCGGGCTGGCGCCGCATCTCATCCGCGCCCATGCCAGCGTGCGTCCGATCAAGCGCGTGACCTTGTGGAACCGGACGCGCGCCCGCGCGGTTTCGCTCGGCTTTGGCATTGCCGTCGCCGGCATCGAAGTCGATATCGCCGAAACGCTCGAAGACGCAGTGAAGGACGCCGACATCGTGTCCTGCGCGACATTGTCGACAGAGCCGCTGATCCACGGCGCCTGGTTGAAGAAGGGCACGCATCTCGACCTCGTCGGCGGCTTCACGCCGAAAATGCGCGAGGCCGACGATCAGGCGGTCAAGCGGTCGCGCATTTTCGTCGATACCCGTGCTGGCGCGGCGAAAGAGGCGGGCGACATCGTGGTTCCCACCAAGAAGAAGATCATCGATGCCACGGCGATCAAGGGCGATCTGTTCGACCTGACCCGCGGAAAGGTGAAGGGCCGCACCTCGGCCTCGCAGATCACACTGTTCAAGTCGGTCGGCTCGGCCATCGAGGATCTGGCGGCTGCCATGCTGGTGTGGAAGGGCTTGACCGGGTAATGGCAGACAAGCCGGGCGGTCCGCGCTAGAACCGCGTCGCTATGACGACCCTTGTGAAAATCTGCGGTCTTCGGACGGCCGAAACGCTGGATGCCGCGCTCGACGCGCAGGCCGATTTCGTCGGCTTCGTGTTCTTTCCGCCGTCGCCACGTCACATCGAATTGGCCGCTGCCCGGGAGCTGGGTGCGCGGGCGAAAGGGCGTGCGCAGAAGGTGGCGCTGACGGTCGATGCCGACGATGCCA
>JAEYVN010000221.1 GCA_023431725.1 Pseudomonadota bacterium | reverse complement strand
CGCAGAAACGCCGCCTCGTCGGCAGTGATGGTCTGGCCGGATAGTCCGCAGATGAATGCGCGCGCCGTCATCGGCGCGGCTTACCCCCTCATGATCGAGGGGGCAAGATTGGCCCGCTTAATTCCTCTGGACGACGCACTGGCCGCCGGCGGATTTCAGGCTGCTGCAGAACTCGCTCGCTTCGGCCTGCGTCGTGAACGGGATCTGGGCGCGGTAGTATGTTCCCTTCTCGCCAAGAGCAGCCCGCCGAATGACCGGCTGACGGCTTCCCAGCACCGAGGGGAATTGCTGCTGCAGGACACGGTACGACGCCTGAGCATCCGCTTCAGTCCGTTGAGACGTCACTTGAACGGCATACGGTCCAACGGCACCCGGGTTGCTGGTTCCGGTCGTGACCGGCGCAGGGAACGGCGAGCCATTGGCCGGTGTCCGCGCCGCCTGGCGTTGCGGCTGGGCTGCTGGCTGTGTCGGCGCCGACTGAGGCGGTGTGGTGGGTGACAGAGCGAGCGGTCCGTTCGACGACGGATTGTTGAGGATGTCGTCCACACTGGTCGGCGCGGCCGAGGCGCTACGCCCCTGTGCAGGCCGGGTGGCCGGCGAAGAGGCCGGCTCACCGGCCTGTTCCGGCTTGATGGTGACGGTCCGCACGCGCTTCGGCTCGGACTGGGGTGCGCCCGTGCCCGCGCCAGGAGCCACGTTTCCGGAGGGCTGTGCGCCGCTCTGACCGGCCAGATTGGGGAAAATCACGCGCGGCGTGCCGGCCCGGGCCGGATCACGCATCTCGAGCGGCTGTTCCTCGCGCGGAACGATTCTCTCGGCCGCGGCACCGATCCGATCCTGGATCGGCTTGGAGTTCGGATCGGTCGCCGGAACAATCTTGGCCGGATTGGTGTCGGCCTTGATCACCGGCGGCGGAACCGCCGAGCCGGACGAACTGAACACGGCACGATAGCCGAAGGCGGTGGCCGTGCCGACGACGGCAAGCGCCAGCACCGCCAGAACCGTCACCATGCCGTGACGGCGTCGCGGCGATGCATCCTGCCCGATCGGCCGCGTGACCGCCTGCGGCATCTGTCCGTAAGCCGATGGCTGGCCGTACGCCTGCTGCTGGCTGTAACCGCCCTGCTGCGCGTAAGCAGCCGGATCGTAATATTGGTCCGAATAACCCTGCTGGCTGTCGGCATATTGGCCATAGCCTTGCTGGCCATAACCGGCCTGACCGGCATATTGCCCCTGCTCGTAACCATAATAGGCCGCGTTCGGGTCATTGGGGTCATGGCCGGGAGCATATTGCGCCCCGGTGCCCTGCTGAGCGGCATAGCGCGGATCGTCGTAATATTGATCCTGATATGCTTGGCCGTATTGGCCGTCATTCTGCGGCGCGGCGTATTGCCCGTAATTCTGGTCGCTATAGCCGGCATTCGCGTCGTAGCGCGGATCGTAGCCCTGATGGCCATAGGCATCCTGACCATGCGTTCCCTGCGCGTGGTACGGGTCGGAATAGCCCGCCTGATCCGGATATGCCGATTGCGGCGCATATTGAGCGGCGCCGTGATGCTCCTGCTGTTGGGGGCGCACCTCAGGGGCGGCCTTGCTATGGGTCAGGGCGCGCGGCTGATCGTAAGAGAGGCGCTGGGCGCTTTGACGCGTCGGCGTCGATTCATTCTGCTGACCGATCAACCTGGCCAGTTCTGCGAGCGGATCGCCCGCCGGCTGTGCTGCTGTCGACCGGGCGCGACCATACGCGTCGTTGGCGCGATTGGCCCGGTTACGATTATCGTCCGCCATTTTGACTGCGACCTTCTTCGATCTGGGTCGGCTCGCGCGGCAATTGCCGCTCCCCAAACACATCACCTAAAGGCTTGCCAGATCTCCTCGGGCAAACCCGCGAACCGCCGCGTTGAACGCGCAATCACCGCATTTCCTCAGGCGCCCCCACTCCAAGCAGTCCCAGGCCCGAGGCGAATACTGTGACAACGGCCTGGACCAATGCCAAGCGCGCCACGGTTAGTAGTTCATCATTCTGGATAATGAAGCGTAAATGAGGCGCACCTTTTCCTTGCGTCCAGTGAGCATGGAACTCGCTGGCGAGGTCGTAGAGGTAGAACGCGATTCGATGTGGCTCATGGGCCAGCGCCGCGGTTTCCAGAAGACGCGGATAAAGGGCGACCTTCCGGATAATAGCCTTTTCCGCCGGGTCTGTCAGCCGATCCAGCAACGCTTCCGACAGCAGCGCAATGCGGCCCTCGTCGGTCTCAGGCAGGCCCGGAAAAGCCTCCCGCGCCATGCGGAAAATCGAATAGCCGCGGGCGTGGCCGTACTGGACGTAGAACACGGCATTATCGCGCGACTGTTCGATCACCTTGGCGAGGTCGAAGTCGAGAACGGCGTCGTTCTTGCGATAGAGCATCATGAAGCGGACGGCATCGGAGCCGACCTCATCCACCACTTCGCGCAAGGTGACGAAGTCGCCCGACCGTTTCGACATCTTCACCGGCTCGCCGGCGCGCAGCAGCTTCACGAGCTGCACGATCTTCACGTCGAGCGCGGCTTCTTTCTTGCTCACGGCTTTCACCGCCGCCTGCATGCGCTTGATGTAGCCGCCGTGATCGGCGCCCCACACGTCGATCATGTCGCGGAAGCCGCGATCGAACTTCGACTTGTGGTAAGCGATGTCGGAGGCGAAATAAGTATAGCTGCCGTCCGACTTCTTGAGCGGACGGTCGACGTCGTCGCCGAAATCGGTCGACCGGAACAGCGTCTGCTCGCGGTCTTCGTAATCATCGACCGGCGCGCCTTTCGGCGGCGGCAGGCGGCCTTCATAGACCTCGCCGTCCCTGCGCAGCGCATCGATCGTCTCGCCGACCTGATCCGTGCCTTCGATCAGCGAGCGCTCGGAAAAGAACACATCATGCTTCACGTTCAGCGCGGCGAGATCGTCGCGGATCATCGCCATCATCATGTCGATGGCGGTCTGGCGCACGACCGGCAGCCATTCGCTGTCCGGCTTCTGCAACAGGTCGCGACCGAACTTGTCCGCCAGAACAACACCCACCGGCTTCAGATAGTCACCCGGATAAAGCCCTTCGGGAATCTCGCCGATGTTTTCGCCAAGTGCTTCGCGGTAACGCAGGAATGCCGAGCGTGCGAGCACATCCACCTGTGCGCCGGCATCGTTGATGTAATATTCGCGCGTGACGTCATGACCGGCGAAGGCCAGAAGGCTCGCCAGCGCATCGCCGAACACAGCGCCGCGGCAGTGACCGACGTGCATCGGGCCGGTCGGGTTGGCGGACACATACTCGACATTGACCTTGGCGCCCTGCCCGATCCGGCTGCGGCCGTAACTTTCCCCGGCAACGATCGCCGCACGCAAGGCACCGAGCCAGGCCGATGCCTTGAGC
>JAEYVN010000185.1 GCA_023431725.1 Pseudomonadota bacterium | reverse complement strand
GAATTGCGTCGGGTCATACGCCGCTCTCTACCTACGTTTTTCTGATGCAGAATTTTTTTGTGCCTGAAGTCACGAGGCGGGTTGCAGCGCGGAGCGAATACCAAATTGAGTTCATCGAGGGCTATGGCGGCACGATGGTCAGGACCGCCGATACGCTGGAAGGCGTGAAGGCCGGAACGATCGACATCGGCGGCTATTGCTTCTGCTTCGAGCCGTCGAACCTGCCGCTGCATGCCTTTCAGGTGATGCTGCCCTTCGGCAGCATGAGTCCCGTCACCAGTCTCAGGATTGCGCGCGACGTCTATAACGAAGTGCCATTCATGGCGACGGTGTTCGAAAGCAAGCACAAGCAGAAGCTGATCGCGTTGATGTCCGACAATGGACACAACCTCGGGACCAATTTCGAATGGAACGATCTGAGTGACCTCAAGGGCCGTAAGCTGGCTGGCGCGGGGCTCAATCTGAAATGGGTTGAGGCCGTTGGTGCGGTGCCGATCCTCTCGTCGCTGCGTGATGCTTATGCGGCCATGCAGTCGGGCGCTTACGATGGCTGGATCATCCATCCATCCGGCTGGCTGAATTTCAAGCTGTTTGAGCTCGGCAAGGTCTATACCGAAGTCGGCTTCGGAGCCGTGACATGGCATGGCCTGACGATCAACAAGGCGCGCTTCGAGAAGCTGCCCAATGAGGTGCAGGCCATCATTCTGGAGGTTGGCCAGGAATACGAAGCCATGACCGGATCGGTAAACGCTGCGAATTATCGCAAGCAGATCGACGAACTGAAGGCGCAGGGCGTTACCGTTCGCAAGCTGCCGGACAATATCAGGGCAGAATGGGCCAAGTCGCTCGCCGCTTGGCCCAGGGAGATGGCCAAGGAGCTTGACGCGCAGGGGCTGCCGGCGACGCAGGTCATGGAAGCGGCGCTGGCTGCGGCCGAACGAGCCGGCCACAAATGGCCCGTCCGTTACCTTGTGAAGTAGTCGCTTTGAAACCGCATGTTCCTTGTTGCGATTGCGAAAACGCAAGGTGATGCGGTCTCTACCGACGATATTTGCTGTTCCAGCGATGCGCCAACCGTCTGTCCGACCTGCGGCGAAGACGGTTTCAACGACGACCCCCGCCATCTAACAATATAACGCGTTCGATCTTTTCGCTCTACAACCGGATATCCCATGCCCAGTCTTGCCGAGAAACGTCAAACGTTCCGTCGCCTGCATGACAGCGGTTGTTTCGTCATCCCCAATCCTTGGGATGTCGGCAGTGCACGCTATCTGCAACGTCTCGGCTTCAAGGCGCTGGCCACGACCAGTCTTGGTTATGCCTATACCGCCGGATACGCCGATGGCGAGGTTCCGCTTGGTCTGATGCTGGATCATATCGCTGAGATCGTCGAGACGAGCGATGTGCCGGTCAATGCCGATTTCGAAGGTGGCTATGCGCACGACCCGGAAGGCGTTGCGGAGAATGTGACGGCCTGCGTGGGCACAGGCGTTGCGGGTTTGTCGATCGAAGATGCGACTGGTGACAAGGCCGTGCCTCTCTATCCGTTCGAGCAGGCGCTGGCCCGCATCAAGGCCGCTCGTGAGGCAATCGACCAGACCGGTGAAGACGTGATGCTCACAGCCCGCACCGAAGGCTTCATTCGTGGCCGACCCGACATGGAGGAGACCATTCGCCGGCTGAAAGCCTTTGCGGAAGCAGGGGCCGATTGCCTCTATGCACCTGGCATCAAGACGCGCGAGGAAATCAAAGAGGTTGTGGAGGCCGTGGCGCCGAAACCGGTGAATGTCCTGATCGGATGGCCAAGCATTCTCAGCGTGCAGGATGTTGCGTCCTTGGGCGCACGGCGCATCAGTGTCGGTGGTTCGCTGGCGCGTTGCGCCTGGGGCGGCTTCATGCGTGCTGCGCGGCAGATTGCCGAAGGCGGCAGCTTCGGCGGTTTTGCCGATGCGGCACCCGCAGCTGATCTCAACGCATTTTTCCGCGACGACCGGAAGAAGCGGTCTGAGGAATGACCGAGCCTCTGGATTTTCAGCCGGCGGTTCGTCCTGGCGATGTCAAGCTCAAGGGCCGATACGGCAGCGTCGTAAGGCTCGATCCGCGGTCGCATGGTGCAGCGATCTGGAACGCGGTCAAGGAGCACGTCGGCCTCTGGTCCTATTTGCCATATGGCCCATTTGCGAGTGACGAGAGTTTCGCCGACTGGCTGGCCGAGCGCGCCGCATCGAACGATCCTTATGTCTACGCGATCCTTGATCCGTCCGGCCAGGCGCTCGGTGTTGCCGCACTGATGAATATCCATCCGGATATGGGCGTGATCGAAGTCGGTCACATCGTCTATTCGCCGGCGCTGCAACGCACGCCGCTCGGCACCGAAGCGCAATATCTGCTGGCGTCCTATGCCTTCGAAACACTCGGATATCGACGCTACGAATGGAAATGCAACGCGCTGAACAGCGCATCGCGTGCGGCGGCGCAGCGCTACGGATTTTCGTTCGAAGGCATTTTCCGGCAGCATATGGTCGTCAAAGGCCGCAACCGGGATACGGCGTGGTTTTCGATCATTGATCGCGAATGGCCCGCGCGAAAAGCGGCGTTCGAGCGGTGGCTTTCGCCCGATAATTTCGATCCGCAAGGTCACCAGAAAGTGCGATTATCGGATTTCATGGTTGACTGATTGGAGGGATCGCATCGCATGGCCGGACGTTTGCAGGATCAGGTTGCCGTCATCACCGCTGCCGGCCAGGGCATTGGCCGGGCCATCACCGAAGCCTTCATCGCCGAAGGCGCGAAAGTGATCGCGACCGATCTCGATGCCGGAAAGCTGCAGGGCTTGCAGGCCGCGAAGTTGTTATCTCTCGATGTGCGATCGACGCGGGCGGTCAATGAACTGGCCGATGCGGTGACGAGAGATTTTGGCGGCGCCGATATTCTCGTCAATTGTGCGGGTTTCGTACATCACGGTACGGTGCTGGAATGTTCGGAAAGTGACTGGGATTTCTCATTCGATCTGAACGTGAAGTCGATGCACCGCACGATCAATGCATTTCTGCCCGGCATGCTGAAGAAGCAGCACGGATCGATCGTGAATATTTCATCGGCAGCATCTTCAATCACCGGACTGCCGAACCGCTATGTCTATGGTGCGACCAAGGCGGCCATCATCGGATTGACGAAAGCCGTCGCGGCCGATTTCATCCGGCAGGGTGTGCGTTGCAATGCCATCTGCCCCGGCACGATTGAATCGCCGTCGCTGGAAGGTCGTATCGAAACACTGGCGCAGTCGACCAATCAATCCAGCGATGCCGCGCGGCAAAGCTTTATCGATCGCCAGCCGATGGGCCGGCTTGGCACGGCCAGGGAGGTGGCGGCGCTTGCCGTATTTCTGGCGTCAGATGAAGCGAGCTATATGACGGGTCAGCCCTATCTGGTCGATGGCGGTCTCGCGTTGTAGGCTTGGGATCATTGTCGAGCTCGCACCGGTGGAGGAGCACATGCGAGGTCTTTCGATTGCCTTGCTGGTGTTTTTTTGTCCGACAATTGTGTTTGCGGCCGAGTGCAAGCGGAACGCCAATGTCGTGACGTGCGGAGACGGCCGTACCGGCATTTTCACCGGCGATACGATCGTCTGGCCCGACGGCACGCGCTCGACCAGCGCGCAGCATCCCAGCGTTAAGATCGGCCATAAGGATTCGGTGCGCGTCGGCTCCGGCGTCTTCGTCGGGTCGCCACACGGCAAGGGATCGGTCCCGCTTGACGATCCCAATGCACCACACAAGCGGGATTGTGCCGTGCTCGATAGTGTCTCCTATTGCTGATGATGGTGTGATGTAATGCATGTTCTTGTCACCGGCGCGGCCGGGATGATCGGCCGCAAGCTTGTCGAGCGACTGGCGCGGGACAAATCTCTCAACGACAAGCCGATCGACGCGCTGACGTTGTTTGACGTCGTGCCGGCGCAGTCGGTCGATGGTCTGAAGAGCATCGTAAAGACGGCCGATCTGTCATCGCCCGGCGTGGCTGAGGATCTTGTTGCGGCAAGACCCGATGTCATCTTCCATCTCGCGGGTATCGTATCGGGCGAAGCAGAAACCGACTTTGAAAAGGGCTATCGCGTCAATCTCGATGGCACGCGCAATCTGCTCGAAGCCGTTCGCAAGGTCGGCGATGGCTACAAGCCGAAGGTGATCTACACGTCATCCATCGCCGTGTTCGGCGCGCCTTTCCCCCATTCGATCCCGGACGACTTTCATCTGACGCCGCTGACCAGCTACGGCGCCCAGAAGGTCATCGGCGAAACACTGCTGGCCGATTACACGCGGCGCGGCTTTCTCGATGGCGTCGGCATCCGCCTGCCCGGCATTACGGTACGCCCCGGCAAACCGAACAAGGCAGCCTCAGGCTTTTATTCCGGTATTATCCGGGAACCGCTCGCCGGTGAGGACGCCATGCTTCCGGTGTCGGATGAGGTAACCAATACGCATGCCACGCCACGGGCGGCGGCCGGGTTTCTCGTCCACGGCGCGTCCCTGACCCCGGAACAACTCGGCCCGCGCATCAACCTCACCATGCCCGGCGTTTGCTGCACTGTTGGTGAGCAGATTGCGGCTTTGCGGCGCGTCGGGGGCGACCGCGTGGCGGCCCGAATCCGGCGGGAACCTGACGAATTCATCATGCGGATCGTTGCCGGTTGGCCCAGCCGCTTCGATGCAACCCGCGCCCGGGAGCTGGGGTTTACCGCAGAAAATTCGTTCGACGAGATCATCCAGATCCATATCGATGATGATCTGGCCGGCAACTTCGTCCGCTGACGCGTGCGGCAAACTTGCATCGCCAGTCTGATCGCATACATTCCAGGATCAAATCTCCCTTGAGGCTACCATGAGCTATGTTGAGGCCGCCCTTGCGCCGATGCGCAAGACTGGACAGATAAAGTTGCACAAGGCCGAGGCCTTTGCCGGTATGCGCAAGGCTGGCCGTCTGGTTGCGGAATGTCTCGACATGCTGGTGCCGGAGGTGAAGCCCGGCGTTCCCACTGAACACATCGACAATCTCGTGCGCGATTTCGCGATGGATCATGGCGCGCTGCCTGCGACGCTCATGTATCGTGGCTACCGGAAATATACCTGCACCTCGATCAATCATGTCGTCTGTCACGGTATTCCGAACGAAAAGCCGCTGCGGGAAGGCGATATCGTCAATATCGACGTGACACTCATCGTTGATGGCTGGCATGGCGATTCCAGCCGTATGTACACCGTAGGCGAAATTCCGCGCCGTGCAGAGCGGCTGATCGATGTCACCTATGAGTCGATGATGCGTGGCATTGCTGCGATCAAACCGGGTGCGACAACCGGCGATATCGGCGCTGCCATTCAGTCGTTCGTCGAAGCGCAGCATATGAGTGTCGTGCGCGATTTCTGTGGTCATGGGCTTGGCCGGCTTTTCCATGACGAACCGAATATTGTTCACGTCGGTCGTCCCGGTGAAGGCACGATCCTGCGGCCGGGCATGTTCTTCACGGTTGAACCGATGATCAACCTCGGCCGGCCCCATGTGAAGGTGCTGTCGGATGGTTGGACTGCCGTAACGCGCGATCGTTCGTTGTCGGCTCAATTCGAGCATGCTGTCGGCGTGACCGACACCGGCGCGGAAATCTTCACGTTGTCACCCAAAGGACTTGATAAGCCGCCGTATTCGGCCAGCGCCTCATAAGAGGTTGAAACGGCGGTTTCGCCTCGGCTTTTTCTAACGCGCCAGTTGCAAAAGCACGCAATCGCGTCATGCTGCAGCATGGCGCGTGGGGCAAAATCGACGAGCGGTGAGGGTGAGCGGGAAGCCGGCCTCGAAGAGGCTGGGCCGCATTATCACGGACATCGCGAACGATTGCGGGCACGATTTCGAGATGCGGGGCCGGACGCCGTCGCCGATTACGAACTGCTTGAGCTGGTGTTGTTTCGCGCGATCCCACAACGCGACGTCAAGCCGCTGGCCAAGCAATTGATCGAAAAGTTCGGTTCCTTTGCCGAGACGATTGCCGCGCCGGAGCGGCGATTGAAAGAGATCAAGGGGCTGGGCGAGGCTGTGATCACCGAAATCAAGATCGTTCAGGCCGCGGCGGGTCGGATTGCCAAGGGGCAGGTCAAGTCGCGGACCGTCCTGTCGTCCTGGTCGGCCGTGCTCGATTATTGCCGGACCATGATGGCCTTTGAGGAAAAGGAGCAGTTTCGCATTTTGTTTCTCGACAAGCGCAATCAATTGATCGCCGACGAACTGCAACAGACCGGCACCGTCGATCACACGCCTGTCTATCCGCGCGAGGTTGTGAAGCGGGCGCTTGAACTATCAGCGACCGCGATCATCCATCCGGAGATCCGACGCCGTCGCGCGCCGACATCCAGATGACGCAATCAATCATGGAGATTGCCAAGCCGCTCGGCATATCCGTGCACGATCATATCATCGTCGGAAAGGAGGGGCATGCCAGCTTCAAGGGCTTGCGTCTGATCTGACGATCAGACGCAAAGTGCAGCACTACGGTCTCTTCTTGAAACCCTGAAGTTACTTGTCCACTGCGCCGCCGCTCTCGGCCCAGTCCTTGAA
>JAEYVN010000190.1 GCA_023431725.1 Pseudomonadota bacterium | reverse complement strand
TCGGCAGCGTCGGGATGTGGTCCTACGTTGTCTTTTTGCCTGCCGTTCAGGCCGATTTCGGCGTGCCGCGCGCGGACGCGACATTTCCATACACCATGGGCATGCTCGGCTTTGCCATCGGCAACGGGTTCATGGGCCGTCTCGCCGACCGGCGCGGCATCATCGCGCCGATCCTGCTGGGCATCGCCTGTCTTGGCGTCGGCTATGTCAGCGCCGGTCTGGCGCCCAACATGGCGTTGCTGTCGCTGGCGCACGTCCTGATCGGGCTTGGCGCGGCCGCGTCATTCGGGCCGATGATTGCCGATATCTCGCACTGGTTCATGCGGCGGCGCGGCATAGCGGTGGCGATTGCCGCTACTGGAAATTACTTTGCCGGCGCGATCTGGCCGCCGGTGATCCAGCATTTCACATCGACCGCAGGCTGGCGACCGACGCATATCGGCATTGGCCTGTTCTGCGTTGTGGCGATGTTGCCGCTGTCGCTGATGTTCCGACAGCGGACGTTGATGCTCGACGCACCGGAAAGCGGTGGCGCGGCGTTCCGCGTGCCGCAGCTTGGTGTGTCGCAAAATACCTTATTCTTGCTGCTGTGTATCGCCGGTGTTGCGTGCTGTGGCGCCATGGCGATGCCGCAGGTGCATATCGTCGCCTATTGCGGCGATCTCGGTTACGGCGTCGCGCGCGGTGCCGAAATGCTGTCGATCATGCTGATCGGCGGCATTGTCAGCCGCATCGCCTCCGGCTTCATCGCCGATCGCTTCGGCGGCGTGGTGACGTTGCTGATCGGCTCGTTCATGCAGGCCGTCGCGCTGTTGCTGTATTTCCTGTTCGATGGGCTGTCGTCGCTGTACCTGATCTCGCTGCTGTTCGGACTGTTCCAGGGCGGCATCGTGCCCAGCTATGCGATCATCATCCGCGAATATTTCCCGCCGAAGGAAGCCGGCGTGCGCGTCGGCATGGTCATCATGGCGACGGTGTTCGGCATGGCGCTGGGCGGCTGGATGTCGGGCTGGATCTTCGACGTGACCGGATCCTACCGCATCGCCTTCCTGAATGGCCTCGCGTGGAACCTGCTCAACCTCGCCATCGCCTTCTGGCTGCTGCAATCGGGGCGCCCGAAGCCGGCAATGGCATAGCGTTTAAAGTAACCGTCATGCCCGGCGCGAACCGGGCATGACGGTGTCACGGTTCACAACTGCAATTCGATATTCGCGGCCTTGATGACCTTGTCCCATTTGGCCGTTTCGCTTGCGACATACTTGCCCATCTCTTCCGGCGACGAATGCAGCACGTCGATGCCGGCATCATTGAGCTTCTTTTTCAGGTCGGCATCGCTCACCGCCTTGGCGTAAGCGGCATTGATGGCCTTGATCGCGTCCGGCGATGTTTTGGCCGGCGCGCTGAAGCCCTGCCAGGCCCAGGCTTCGTAACCCGGCAGTGTCGCGGCGATCGGCGGCACGCCCAGCAGCATGGCGAATTCACCCGGCGAGGCGACGCCGATGGCCTTGATGTTCTTGGTCCCAAGTTGCGAGCGGCCAGTCGCATAATCGACGAACATCATGCCGATCTGCCCGCCGACGAGATCCTGCACCGCAGGACCGGCCCCCTTGTATGGGACATGGTTCAGCTTGATCCCCGCCGTCTGGGCAAACAATTCGGCGGCGAGATGGAAAGGGCTGCCGACACCGGCGCTGGCGTAATCGATCTTGCCCGGCTCCTTTTTGGCGAGCTCGATCAGTTCCGCCACCGAATTGACTTTCAGCTTGTCGGTGTTGACCAGCAGCACGACGGCGAAACGTCCGGTCAGTGTGATCGGCGCGAGGTCCTTCAGCGCGTTGTAGGGCAGCTTGCGATAGAGGCCCTGATTGGAGGCATAGGTCGAGGTGTCGCCGAGCAGCAGCGTGTAGCCATCCGGTTCCGCCTTGGCGACGGCTTCAGCGCCGATGATGGTGCCGGCGCCCGGCCGGTTCTCGATCACCAGTGGCTGACCGAGTGTGCTGCCCATGGACGTGCCGACCGCGCGGGCGAAGAAGTCGGTGCCACCACCGGCGGCATAGGGCACAATGAGGCGAATCGGTTTGTTCGGATAAGCCGTCTGGGCGATTGCCAGTCCGGGCAGACATGTTGTCGCGGCCGCCAGGGCGGACGCAATCAGGATGCGGCGGCTCACAATGGTCATTGACGCTCTCCCTTGAAATGCGGCTCTTTCGGCCGTCTTGGAATTAGTTACAAATGCATCTATCACACAGGACGATACAATTCTGCAAGGTTTCGTGCGTTGCGGACTATTGCCGTGCTGCACTAAATTCCGCGCCATCGTCAGCGCTTAGGGGGCATTAGGCGGGGGATTCGCGTGATTGACCCGCTGCGCTACAGATGACAGCATTTCCGACAGACCGCTTCAACTTGCTGTCACGATTCCTGCCGTTAAGACTGGCGATTGCCACGTGCCGTGCGCACATGTGGTCCAAAGGAAAGCAAGAATGACCCTGCGGCAGGTCAGCCTCGACGACAAATATGATCTGACCCAGAAACAGGTCTTCGTGACGGGCTACCAGGCCTTGGTCCGGCTGTGTCTGATGCAGAAGGAGCGCGATCGTCGCTCGGGCCTGAACACCGCCGGCTATATTTCGGGCTATCGCGGCTCGCCGCTGGGCGGTCTCGACCAGCAATTCATGCGCGCCAGCAGGTTCCTGCAGCCGAACGACATCGTTTTCCATCCTGGCCTGAACGAGGATCTTGCCGCCACCGCACTCTGGGGCACGCAGCAGGCGGAACTGCGCGGCGAAGGCAAATACGACGGCGTGTTCGGCATCTGGTACGGCAAGGGCCCAGGCGTCGACCGCACCGGTGACGTGTTCCGCCACGCCAATTTCGCCGGGTCATCGAAACACGGCGGCGTCCTTGCCCTGATGGGCGATGACCACACGGCGGAATCGTCCACCACGGCGCATCAGTCCGAATATCACTTCGTCGATGTGATGATGCCGATCCTGAACCCGGCCGGTGTGCAGGAGATCATCGATTACGGTCTCTACGGCTTCGCCATGTCGCGTTACTGCGGCACCTGGTCGGCGCTGAAATGCATGCACGAGACGGTCGAATCGACGGCCGTTGTCGATGGCAGCCTCGATCGCGTGAAAATCATCCTCCCCGATGATTTCATGATGCCGCCGGAAGGCCTGAACATCCGTTTGCGCGATACGGTGCTGGGACAGGAAGCGCGGCTTTACGACTACAAGCGCGACGCCATGCTGGCCTTCATTCGCGCCAACAAGCTCAACAGGATCATCACCTCGGGCGGCGCCAACGCCAAGATCGGCGTCATCACCACCGGCAAGGCCTATCTTGATGTCCGGCAGGCGCTGGACGAACTCGGCATTGACGAGGTCCGCTGCAATGAACTCGGCGTGCGCATCTTCAAGATCGGCTGTCCATGGCCGATCCCGCGCGATGAGCTGATCGAATTTGCCAAAGGCCTCGACCTCATCATCGTGGTCGAGGAAAAGCGCTCGCTGGTCGAAGTGCAGGTGCGCGAGGAACTCTACGGTACCGCCAACCAGCCGGTCTGCATCGGCAAGAAGGACGAGCGCGGCAACTGGCTGTTCCCGGTCAAGGGCGCCCTCGATCCGAACGAAGTGGCGATCACCATCGGCGACCGCATTCTCGCCCGCCGCAAGGACGATGCGATCGCGATGAAGGTCTCGCGCCTGAAGCAGGCGCAGCATGCACTCGCCGAACTGCAGGAGGTGGCGCAGCGCACTCCGTATTTCTGTTCCGGCTGTC
>JAEYVN010000074.1 GCA_023431725.1 Pseudomonadota bacterium | reverse complement strand
AGATGCTCGGCATCGCGCTCGGCGGCAAGACCATGAAGATGCATCAGGGCCATCACGGCGCCAATCATCCGGTCAAGGACCTGACCACCGGCAAGGTCGAGATCACCTCGATGAACCACGGCTTCGCGGTCGACAAGGACTCGCTGCCGAAGAACGTGGAGCAGACGCATGTGTCGCTGTTCGACGGCTCCAACTGCGGCATCGCGCTGAACGACAAGCCGGTGTTCTCGGTGCAATATCACCCGGAAGCGTCGCCCGGCCCGCGCGACTCGCATTACCTGTTCAAGCGCTTCGTCGACCTGATGCGAGAGCACAAGAAGAAAGCGGCTTAATCCGGCAGGCACCAGACCGGCGGCAATCCCTGTGAGGGTTATCCGAGCGGGCATGATGACCATTCGCGCTTGAATAGGAATGGCGTTGCCGCGACGCCTCTCCTATTGTCATCCGCTGCGAAAGCCGGCGACGGCAGACGGGTTGTCCATAGGGTTATCCATGTCCGACTGGGTTTCGTTCTTCGATTCCGAACACTCGATCTATGTGAACGCGCGCCATCGCGAGGTGCATGCCCGCATCACCGGCGACTGCATGAAGGCGCATATCAAGCACAGCGACCGCGTGCTGGATTATGGCTGCGGCGAGGCGTCCTATGCCGAGCAGCTGGTGCGCAACGCCGAGAGCCTGACGCTCTGCGAAGCGGCACCGAACCTGCGAGAGGCTTTGAAGCGTCGCGTGGCGCGCGAGCGCTTTATCAGCGTGATGTCGCCGGAGGAAGTCTCGGCCCTGCCGGATGCCTCTTTCGAAGTCATCATCATGCATTCGGTTTCGCAGTATCTGTCGCCCGCACAGCTTGATGATCTGCTCGCGCAGTTTCGTCGCCTGCTGATCCCCGGCGGCAAATTCGTTATCGGCGACGTGGTGCAGCCGGACACGCCGGCCTGGAAGGATGCATTGGCGCTGTTGCGTTTCGGCTGGCACGAAGGCTTCCTTCTTGCCGCGATCGGCGGGCTATTCCGTACCCTGCTCTCCGACTATTCGAAGCTGCGCAAGGAAACCGGCCTCACGCGCTACACCGAAGGTGAGATGCACGGCAAGCTCGAGCGCGCTGGCTTCCACGCCAAGCGCTACAGGCCCAATATCGGACATCTGCAGACCCGCATGACCTTTGTTGCGGTTCCACGTTAACGTCATATTGACGTTAACCGCGCTCGTTGTGGTTAATCGTTCATGATCGCCGCATCGCTAACTTGATCGTCGTCACACAACGGCTATCGTGCCGGTGGCCCGGTGGCGGAGCGGCAACGCAGAGGTTGTGCAAGACCTCAACTCAGCCAGGTTCGAATCCTGGCCGGGCCTCCAATCCCTACTCGCCGCCACGAGTAGACACGGCAGCGGAACGGCTGCCCTTGATTTTCAGTGTCGCGTATTACGCGGTCTTGCGCAGCGCTTTTGGTTTGCGCGCTTCGCCGAAAAGTTCCTCGAACTCGGCATCGTCATCGCCCAGGCACCAGTTCCGCCACCGCGCCTGAAATGCGGTCTCGCAATGCTCGCACGTTGTTTCGTAGGTTCGGACTTCAACTGCGGTGAGTGTCACACCGCAACCCGGCATGGGTTCGCGGCCGAGACAGAGATAGACTTTCCTGGGCATTGCCTTGGGCATTGACTTGGGCATTGCAGACCTCACTGCGGATATCACTGAACGAATCAGTCTCAGCTTAGCGCAGGAATTTGGCGGTCAATGTCGCCGGGCCGTCGGCGTTGCCGGCGCATCGCCTGCAACAGTTGCTCCAAACGGAAGGCCGAACGCGCATCGGAACCATGCCTTCCCGGAACCATTGAAGTGCATGGCAAAAGAACCGATCACACCACCGACCCCATCTCCCGCAGAACCCTCCAAGCCACCGGCGGAGGAGCCGGACAAGCCGTATCCGGTCGAGAAGCCACCACAGCCGCATCCGAACGATGATCGTCCGCTTGTCGATCCGGTTCCGCCGGACAAGGATCTTCCGCGGATGTGATGATCAACGCATACGGACATCAGTTCTGTTGGAGCGTGGGGCGGGCTGATCGATGCGGGCAGGCAATGGCGGCGCGCCAGACTTGACTGCACGCCAGACATTAACTGCACCTGACACCAACCCTTGACGAAGATCGACGGCGCGTATTGGTCGAAGACCTCAGCAGCAAGCGCTCAGACCTTCAATGCCCGATATCGCCAAAGACATTCACGCCGACCACGTTCTGATTTGCGATCCGAGCGGCCCAAAGCTCGCGCGCGATCAGGATGCCAACGATCTGCTCAGCACGGCCTTCGAACATGGCGCGACGCTGGTTGCCGTTCCGGTGGAGCGGCTGAGTGACGACTTCTTCCGTCTCAGTACGCGTCTCGCCGGCGAGGTGGCGCAGAAATTCGTCAATTACAAAGTGCGCCTCGTGATCGTCGGCGACATCTCGCAACGCATCGCCGACAGCAAGTCGCTGCACGACTTCGTCTATGAAGCCAATCGCGGCGCGCAACTGTGGTTCGTGCACGACATGGCCGAACTGGAAGCCCGTCTCGCCGCCTGATCAGTCCTGCGCCGCGCCGACCGTATCGGCCATCACCGCGCCGCGGGTGCCGAGCGGCTTTGTCCGGCCGACCGTCGTATCATGCGCGGTCTGATGTTCGATCTCGGCATTGATTTCCCCGCCGATCAGGATCGCGATCGCGGTCAGCCAGAGCCACATCATCAGGCCGATGCCGGCGCCGAGCGATCCATAGGTCGCGTTGTAGTCGGCGAAGTTCGACAGATACCAGGAGAACAGCACCGAACCTGCGACCCACAGCAATGTGGCGGCGACGGCGCCGATACTCAGCCAGCGCCATTGCGCCTCGCGGCGGCTCGGGCCGTAGCGGTACAACACCGCCAATGCGAGTGCGATGACGATCATGATCGCCGGCCAGCGCAAAAACGCGACGGCCCATTGCGCCCAGCTTTCGATGCCCAGCCATGCGAACACCAGCGGCAGCACCACGACAGCCGCAATGGCGAGAAGAAGAAAGACAAGTGCGCCCAGCGTCATTGCCAATGACGTCAGGTTCAGCCTGATGAAGCTGCGCTCTTCGGTTTCGTCATAGATCACGTTGAGCGCATCGATCATCGCCTTCATGCCGGCATTGGCACTCCAGATCGCCAGCAGCAGGCCCACAATGAAGGCCGAGCTGAGCTGTCCGCCGCCGGCCTGGACGATGCGCGTGATCTGCTCCTCGACGATGCCGAAGGAGCCGGCCGGCATCAGCGCCGCGGCAAAGGCGAGATGCTTGCCGATGGTCGCGGCATCGGCGAACAGCGCATACGACGACACCAGGGCCGTGATCGCCGGAAACAATGCCAGCAGGCCATAAAAGACGACGCCCGCGGCAACCGCGAGCAGCCGGTCATTGCCGATCTCGGCATAAACGCGCCAGGCGATATCGCGCCAGCCTTTGAGGGGGATATGGAAGGGCGACAGCGCGTTGCGGCCGCGAACGGGCTCGGCGGCACGGGCAATCTGCAATCTGTCCGGCTCTTCGGACGCTGGCGGCGGGTCAGAGGGCAGCGGCGCGCCGTAAGGACGATTCCCTCGGCCTCTGTGAGGAGACGACAGGCGTTTGCGCGGTTTTTCAAAGCGGGCGGCAAGGCCGATTGCAGCCGCGATGGCCAATCCCGAGATCCAGACCGGAAGGCCGGAGGATTTCGGCTCGCTGATTTTGCTCGATCTGCGCGACGGCATCCGGTGTCCCGATGATGCCATCAACGCAATAGGTTCGCCTTGGTTGCGTTCAGCCCCGCCGAGGGTTCACCACGCGTAACCCAGTTTGCCCTGCGCGGTGTAGGTCTGCGTGTCGCCGCCGAATTCGCCGCCGAGCTTGGCCATCAACGACCAGCCGCTGACCGTGCGCGCCTCGACGCCGACCTGCACCAGCGCCAGATCGGAAGCGGCCTCCGCGCCGTTGACGATGAAGGACGAGCCGAGCGACTGGAATACCGGCGTCAGCGCGCCGCCGGTATTGAAGTCATGCGCCCAGGCCAGCTTGCTGAACACCGCATAATTGCTGCCGTCGTCCGTCCAGTAATCGTTGGCAAAGCGCACACCGAGTTCGGTGCGGGTCGCGGTCTCCGACTTGTCGCCGTAGCTCAGTGCGAAAAGGTTCGATCCGCTCTTCACGTTCTCCGAATAGCCGTCCGTGCTGAAGCGCTGGACCTGCACCGCCGCATAGGGCGTGGTGTCGATGCCGAACACGCCGTAGCGGATGCCGCTCTCGAGCCGACCGCCCCAGCTCGAGGCGTTGAAGTCCGCGATGAGCACGTCGGTGCCGACGACCGTGACGGTGCGGTCGGTGCTCATGTCGAACCACGAACCGGCCAGCGCGCCGGAGACATAGACCTTGTTCATCCAGTGGGTGGC
>JAEYVN010000050.1 GCA_023431725.1 Pseudomonadota bacterium | reverse complement strand
ACAAGCCGGTGCGGATCGAGAAGGCACAGGTTCTGGATGCGAAGGACGGCCAGCCGGCGCGACTGGTGCTGGAATTGTCGGCGACCGATCGCGAAGCCTTCATGCGGCACCTGGCGCTGGACCGCACGGCCGTTCGTGCCAACGAGGCGATCCGCAAGAGCATCGATACCAGCCTGGCCGACAAGCCATCCGGCGACGCACGGCCGCTGATCGTGATCGATCCCGGTCATGGCGGACCGGATACCGGCACCAAGGCCGGCGGCGGCGAGATCCTGGAAAAGGACATCGTGCTGGAATTCTCCAATATCCTGCGCGACCAGCTGGAGAAGGGCGGCCGCTACCGGGTGGTCATGACCCGTACCGATGACACCTTCATTCCGTTGACAGACCGGGTGAAGTTCGCCCGCCATCGTCAGGCGCAGCTATTCATTTCCGTTCATGCCGACGCCTTGCCGAAATCCGGCGGCGACGTGCAGGGCGCGACGATCTACACATTGTCGGATACGGCATCGGATGCCGAGGCGGCGAAACTGGCCGAAGACGAAAACCGTTCCGACGCGATTGCCGGCATCGATCTCGCCAACGAACCGGGGGACGTCGCCGACATCCTGCTCGACCTGGCGCATCGCGAGACCAAGACCTTCTCGCACGCCTTTTCGCGGCTGCTGATCGGCGAGATGCGCAATGCGGTCCGGCTGCACAAGAAGCCGTTGAAGTCGGCCAGCTTCGTGGTGCTGAAGGCGCCGGACGTGCCCTCCGTCCTGATCGAGCTGGGTTATATGACCAACAAGCAGGATCTGAAGCTTCTGACCTCGGAAGCCTGGCGGGCCAAGGCTGCTGCGACCATGGCGGCCGCGGTCGACCAGTTTTTCCGCACGCGAATTGCCGGGGCGGAGGGCAGGGCGTCGGCCCGCCGCTAGCTGCGCGTGACGGCTGGATCAACTGGAAACCGGCCCTAAGGGCCTCAGTTTGACCATAAAACCGCGCGACGAGGTAAAAAGTCGGGGGGATGTGAGACGGTTCGCAAAAATCGCGATATCATTCCCACCCAGCGCGGTTCGGTGCGGGGAGCACCGCCGCCATGCCTTGGTTTAATGTTCCCAGTGGTTGAACGATCATGAGACTGATGCTGCGCTTCTTCGGCTTCTTGTTCGCGGTCGGAACCATCCTGTTTCTGGTCGGGGTGGCCGGCGTCGCCGGCATGATGTGGCATTACTCCAAGGACCTGCCGGATTATTCGCAGCTGCAGGATTACGAGCCGCCGGTGATGACGCGGGTCCATGCGACCGACGGATCGCTGGTCGCCGAATACGCGCGCGAGCGTCGTCTGTATCTGCCGATCCAGGCCGTGCCGAAGAGGGTTATCCATGCCTTCCTCTCGGCCGAAGACAAGAACTTCTACGAGCATGGCGGTCTCGATTTCAACGGCATGGCGCGTGCCGGTCTGCTGCTCGTGCAGAACTACGGCACCGGCCGCCGCCCCCAGGGCGCCTCGACCATCACACAACAGGTAGCGAAGAATTTCCTGCTGACCAACGAGGTCTCGTTTACCCGCAAGATCAAGGAAGCGCTGCTCGCGATGAAGATCGAGCGCGCCTACACCAAGGACAAGATCCTCGAACTCTATCTGAACGAGATTTATCTCGGATTCTCGGCCTATGGCATCGCCGCCGCCTCGCTGCTTTATTTCGACAAGTCGGTGCACGAGCTGACAGTTGCCGAAGCAGCCTATCTCGCGGCGCTGCCGAAAGCGCCGTCGACCTTGCATCCGTTCCGTCAACGCGAGCGTGCCACTGAACGCCGAAATTACGTCATCGATCGCATGGTCGAGAACGGCTACGTGAAGTCGGAGGAAGGCGACAAGGCGAAGAAGGAGCCGCTGGCTGTCACAGCGCGGCCGACCGGTTCGCATATTTTTGCTGCCGAATATTTCGCCGAGGAAGTGCGCCGCGAAATCTATGATCGCTACGGCGAGAAGAAGCTGTATGAGGGCGGGTTGTCGGTGCGTACGACGCTCGATCCGAAATTGCAGGCGCTGGCGCGCAAGACGCTCACCGATGGAATGATCCGATACGACGAGAATCATGGCTATCGTGGCGCGGTTCAGAAGCTCGATATCAGCGGCGATTGGGGCGTGAAGCTCGCCGAGGTGAAGGCCTTGTCCGACATCGGTTGGCGGATGGCGGTCGTGCTTGAGACCTCTGACCAGTCCGCCCGCATTGGTTTCCAGCCGGCGCGTGAGCCGGGCGGCGCCATCGTCCGCGAGCGCCGCGTCGGCATCGTGCCGCTCGATGGCGTGAAATGGGCCAAGGCCGCTGCCGGGCCAGCGCGCGGTCGCGTGCCAACGAAGGTCAGCCAGGTGCTGGAGCCTGGGGACGTTATTTATGTCGAGCCGCTGGCTACGAAAGACGCCCAACAGGAGCAGAACGCCCAATATCGCCTGCGGCAGATTCCGGAGATCAGCGGCGCCATCACTGTGATGGATCCATGGACCGGTCGCGTGCTGGCCCTTGTCGGCGGCTTCTCCTTCGATCAAAGCCAGTTCAACCGGGCAACGCAGGCATTGCGTCAGCCGGGGTCGTCATTCAAGCCGTTCGTCTATGCTGCGGCGCTCGACAACGGCTACACACCGTCGACTGTTGTGATGGATTCTCCGATCGAGGTTGATCAGGGCCCGGGCCTCGGTGTGTGGCGGCCGGAGAATTATTCGA
>JAEYVN010000020.1 GCA_023431725.1 Pseudomonadota bacterium | reverse complement strand
CTCATCAGCACCATGCGCAAATTCACCACCAGCGTGGACAGGGCGATCGCAAAAATCAGCGAGCCCGTCATGGTTGATGGCCAGATTTCCATGGCGACGAACTGCGATACGCCGGCAAAGACGATGGCACTCATCAGCACCGTCTCGAACAGCGTCAGTCCCTTCTGCGCCGCCAGCGCACCAAATGCAGCAGCGAACACGACGACGCCGGGCAGCGCCGGAATCATCATGCGGGCGCCAGCCAGAACGCCGGCAAAGCTCCAAGTGGGCGCTGGTGCGCCGTCGCTGGCCACGGGCTGCATGGAAGTCATGTCGTGAGCGGGGAGTTCAGGCCTAGCAAAGCCATCTGCATTGGGCAATGTTGCCGGCCACTTATCTGATTTGCTTTTCCGGTCGGTTGAATGCTTGCTCCCATGCCCCGGGTCGCGGTTGCGATTGCCGGCTTTACCGCAATGCTGAACATGTACGCGCCACAAGCGGTATTGCCGCTGCTGGCCGACGAGTTCGGCGTTGGCCCCGCGGGGATCAGCCAGATCATGACCGTCAACGCATTGGCGGTGGCCCTGACCGCGCCATTTGCCGGCGTCGTTGCCGACCTGCTGGGCCGACGTTCGGTGATCGCCGCCGCCATGGTGCTGCTGATCGTGCCCGACGTGATGATGGCATTTTCCGACAACCTCGAAGCGGTGTTGTTCTGGCGCTTCGCACAGGGCTTGCTGCTGCCGCCGATCTTCGCCGTCTCCGTCGCCTATATCGGCGGTGAATGGCCCGCCGGGGAAGCGACCGGCGTCACCGGATTGTTCATCACCGCAACGGCCGTGGGCGGATTTCTCGGCCGCATGCTGACCGCCGTGCTGGCGGAACCATTCGGCTGGCGCCATGCGCTGTTCTCGCAAGCGGCTATCACGGCGCTCTGCGCCATCGCGCTCATTCTGCTGCTGCCGCGCGAACGCAATTTCGTCGCCGCGACCACGCTCGCCGCATCGCTGCGTCAGATGGTGAAGCACCTGCGCGACAAACGACTGCTGGCCACATTCAGCGTCGGCTTCGGCATCATGTTCACCTTCATCGCCGCCTTCACCTTCATCGGCTTCGTGCTGGCGGCCCCGCCCTTCAATCTATCGGCTGCGGCGATCGGCGCCGTATTCACGACCTATCTCGTCAGCCTGGTCACGACGCCTTTCGCCGGACGTCTGGTGAAGCATTTCGGCCGGCGCAATTTCGGCCTCATCGCCATCTGCACATGGGTCTGCGGTTTCCTGCTGACGCTCGTGCCGTCCGTTGCTGTCATCGTTCTGGGACTTGCCATCGCCGCAGGCAGCGGCTTCCTCGTGCAGACCTGCTGTCAGAGCTTTGTCGCGACCTATGTCCGCGAAGGCACGTCATCGGCGATCGGCCTCTATGTCACATCGTTCTATATCGGCGGCAGTTTCGGTGGCCTGATCGCTGGCTTGCTGTGGAATGTCTGGGGTTGGCCGGGCACCGTCGGCCTGATCGTGGCGATGCTGGCGTTCATGGCGGCGATGATCCGCTACGCCTGGCGCGAGGCCTGAGGCTGACGGGCGCGCGCAAGTGCGATAGCGTGGCCAATTGGCCGTGGCCGCACGGCGCGACAGACGGTAACCCAAGACTGTTCGGATTGTCGAAAGAGCGACAGCTTCCGACATCCAGCAGCAGATGTTATCCTTCACCTATTCTGATTGAGCATCAGACTCAACAGCAGGAAGGAAACATCCATGTCGCATTTACCGTCGCGCCTTCGTTTCTTTGCCTCTTGTGCCTGCGGGCAGAACCATCCCGAAACACCGCAAACGACGAGCCTCAGCAGGCGGCAGCTTCTGGCTGGCGGCGGCGCGCTTGCGCTCGGCGCAGCCTTTGCCGGATCCGGCTCGCGCGTTTTCGCGCAAACGCCTGCGCATCGCATCGACGTGCATCACCACATCTCGCCGCCGACATGGCTGGATGCCATGAAGCGATTGAAGAGAGACAATCCACCGATGGCCAACTGGTCGGTGCAAAAGACACTCGACGATATGGACAAGGGCGGCGTCGCCACCTCCATCACCTCGCCAACGACACCGCAATTGCAGGGCCTCGATGCTGCGGAATCCGCGCGCCTCGCGCGCGAGTCCAATGAATATGCGAAAAAGCTCGAGACTCAGCATCCGGGCCGCTTCGGCACCTTCGCCATGCTGCCGCTGCCGCATGTCGACGAGAGTTTGAAGGAAATCGAATATGCCTTCGATACGCTCAAGGTCGACGGCATAGGCTGCATGACCAGCTACGGCGACAAATGGCTCGGCTATGCGGAATTCGAACCGGTCTGGGCCGAGTTGAACCGCCGCAAGGCCGTTGTCTACACGCATCCGACCGGCGCGAATTGCTGCGTCAATCTGGTGCGCAACACCGACGACGCCTTCATCGAATTCGGCACCGACACCACGCGCGCCGCCTTCACCATCATCTTCAGCGGCTTTGCGGAAAAATACCCCGACATCAACTGGATCTGGTCGCACGGTGGCGGCTCGACCACCGCGTTCTACGAGCGCTTCACCGTGCAGGCGCTGATGCGTCCGCCCTATGCCGGAAAATTCACGCGCGATCGGGTGGAGAAACAGATCCGCCGCTTCTACTACGACACCGCCGCGATCCCCAACGAGGTCACGCTGTCTGCGCTGCAGAAGATGGTGCCGATTTCGCAGATCGTCTATGGCACCGACTATCCCTACCGCACCGCGGCCGATCATACCAAAGGCGTGAGCGCCTTCTTCAAGGGTGACGACCTGAAGGCCGTTGACCGCGAGAACGCCGTGCGACTGATCCCGCGACTGAAAGCGGCCTGAGCAAAAGAAAACGCGCCGCTTTCGGCTGAAAGCGGCGCGTTCATTAAGTGAAATGCCAAGCTTCTAGAATTCCTGCCAATCTGGCTCCTGCTTCAGGGCAAGGTTGCCGTGGACCTGCGGCGCAGAACGCCGGGGCTTCGCGACTGGCGCTTTCGCCGGTGCCGGTCGCGGCGTGGCAGCCGCCGGTCGTCCAGTGCTTGCACTCGCAGCCTCATTGACCGTGAAGAACGCCATCCGCTGATCCATGATGGTGGATTGCTGTTCGAGGGTCTTGGCCGTCGCGGCATTTTCCTCGACCAGCGCCGAGTTCTGCTGCGTCACCTCATCCATCTGCGTCAGCGCGGCGTTGATCTGTTCCACGCCCGTGGCCTGTTCGGAGCTTGCAGTGGCGATGCCCGAAACGATGTCCGCAACCTTCTGGATCGAGTCCATGATTTCCGCCAGCGACTCGCCGGCGCGATTCACGAGCTGGACACCGTCCTGGACCTGGACATTGCTGTTGGTGATCAGGTCCTTGATGTCCTTGGCCGCTTGCGACGACCGCTGAGCAAGGCTGCGCACTTCCGATGCCACCACTGCGAAGCCGCGTCCGGCCTCGCCTGCACGCGCCGCCTCGACGGCCGCATTGAGTGCCAGCAGGTTGGTCTGACGTGCGATCTCGTCGATAACGCCGATGATGTCGGAGATCTTCTGCGACGATTCTTCGATGCGCGACATGGCGCCGACGGCTTCGCTCACCACCTGTCCGCCACGGCCGGCCACTTCCTGGGCCTCGGTGGTGAAACGGTTGGCATTTATCGCATCCTCGGCGTTCTTCTTCACCGTCGCTGCAATCTCCTCCATCGACGCGGACGTCTCTTCGAGGCTTGCCGCCTGCTCTTCCGTGCGCTGCGACAGATCGGTCGTGGCGGTCGAGATCTCGGACGAAGCGTTGGACACTTCACGCGCCGCAGACTTGATCTCCGACAGCGTGCCCGAGATGCGGGCGGCCATTGAATTGGCATCGTCCTTCAGCGTGCCGAACATGCCCTGATACTGCGCGGTGATGCGCTGGGTCAGGTCACCGGCCGCGAGGCCGCTGAACATGCGGGCCATGTCGTTCAACACTTCAGCCGTGTTCTCGCAGAGTTCATTCATTGCCTTGCCGATATTGAGGATGAAGCCCTGCTTGCCCTCGAGCGAGACACGCTGGGAGAAGTCGCCGGCCAGCGCCGACTTGACGATGCCACCGACCGCCGCTTCGAATTCGTCCGTGAGGCGCTGCATCGCGATGCGATCCTGCTCGGCCTTCTGCGCGGCTTCGATGCGCGCTTTCTCCGCCAGCATGACCTTGATCTCGTTGACGGCGCGCGAGGTTTCGCCGATCTCATCCCTGCGCTCGGTGCCGGTGATCTCGACGTCTTCACCCTTGCCCATGCGCTGAAGGAGTCCGACAAGGTTGCGCATCGGCCTGGCGATGCCGAACTGGCCGATCAGGAAGCCGAACAGCAGGCCGCCGACGATGCCAATCGACGCAACGGCGATCATGAGATTGGACGCACGATGGTATTCCTCCGTCGCGGCGGCAGAGCCGGCAGCGATGGCGTCGTTTAGCGCCTGCGACATCTCCGTGGCCCTGGACTGCAGTTCCGAAGCGACCACGCGGCTGGACGCCAGGGACTTTCGCAAAGCGACCATTTCCGCATTCGAATCCAGGCTTTTCACGGCTTCGGCAGCACGAAATGTATCCGCAACCTCCCGCTTGTATCGCTCATAAGCCTCTGCGACGTCGGCGATCCGCTTTTGTGTTCCGGCCGTTAATGCGGTGTCTTTGAGTTTCGCAAGGCGCTCTTCAATTTCACGCTTCCGAGCTTCCAGATTTCGGCCGACCTCCTCGCGCCTCTGCTGCGTCGGTTCTGCTCCGATACGATACTCGCCGCGATTCATCTGGAGAATTTCCTGGTTGATTCGCGCGGCATCCAGCGCCAACCGGGTCTGACGCTCCATCGCGTCCGTTGTGTTATTCAATAATCGAAGCGAGCTGACGCCAAGATACGTGATGCCGATGGCGCAGGCGGACAGTAGCCCGATCACCATCAGGATCTTGGTAAGGACACGGAAGCGCGACAGAAGTGACATTTATGAGGTCTCGTGTAGGTAGGGCCCGTTGGGGCATGAGGTCGATTTATTTTGTTTAAGTGAAGCGGCAGGCCGCCCCTGTAATTCACGTTACGGCCTGATGACCGGCCCTCCTCCCTCGACCGGCAGCGGAAACAAGTAGATCCGTGTCCGATAACCTCGCCTGTATCGCGCAGATGCCGGAGTAATCCGTTTGCATTGTTCGGGCTCGCTGAAATCCGAACGACGCAAACAGCCACTGGAACAACAAAGCCCAAACGTGGTTTATGAACGGTAAAAATGAACCATCCCTCGTGCTTCAATGATATGACGCATGAATGAAGGGATTCAGAGTTTCTTAACGATCCGTCGCCGCCGCCGTGCGGGATTCGCTTCTCGCACTGGAATGCCATAGCGGCTGATAGCCGCCCGCCAGCACATCAAGGATGGCAGGCGGCGTGAGTACAAGGACCGTTTGGTTGCGTGCGCGAGACAAAAGCTGCTCATAGCCCGCCGGCGTCCAGCGCATGAGCAGGTCGTCGATGACTACATAGGCGTCGTTGTCGCGCGCAATCATCGCTCCGTTAGGCAGACTAGAGAGGCGCATTCGATGGAGGCGCTTGGCCCGTCCATCAAGCCGCTGAGCATGGAGAACGCCGTCCATCTCACCGGCAGCTGGCTTGCGTCCCGTCGAATGCGCCCAGCATTCCGCAAATGTTTTCGCATCGGCGCGCCTGCACTCGAAGCACGGCCGATGCCCCGCAGCCAGCGCAGTCACTTCATCGAGAAAGAACAACTCGGTGTAGCTGTCGCCCCAGACACGTCGTTGGCGGTCCTTGAACGCGAGCGCACAGCAAATCCATTGCTTCGAGGCCCAGCGGCGTGGGCCGAGATTCTGCACTGCGCCATGAATGCGGCCGCCGCGATTGCCCATCACTGTGCCGCGCGCGGTATGCGCGAACAATTCGCCGAATGGAGAGACCCGGTTCTGGAGCGGCATGTCACTCCCCTGAAAAGCAATCGCCCGCTTGCGCGGGCGATCACCAGATCAGTTATCAGCCGGCGGTCAAGCCTGCGGCTGCGGCTCCATGCCGGCATCCGGCTCCTGCCGCGGACGGCTCTTGCCAGCCGGCGGCACCGCCGAGGCTCGCGGCTGCGACGGCTCCGAGAAGCCTTCGCGCACCGGCGGCTTGCCATCAAGAAGATCCTTGATCTCGTCGCCGGAGAGCGTCTCGTATTCCAGCAGGCCTTTGGCCAGCGTCTCCAGGTCAGCACGCTTCGCCGTCAGGATATTCCGTGCTTCGGATAGACCCTGCTCGACCAGACGACGGACTTCGTTGTCGATCTTCTGAGCGGTCGATTCCGAAATATTCTGCTGACGCGACACCGAGTGACCGAGGAACACCTCTTCCTGGTTCTCGCCATAGGCCACCGTGCCGAGTTCCGGCGAGAAGCCCCAGCGCGTCACCATCATGCGGGCAAGGCGCGTGGCCTGCTCGATGTCGGACTGCGCGCCCGAGGTCACCTTGTCGTGCCCGAAGATCATCTCTTCGGCGACCCGGCCGCCCATCATGATCGCAAGGCGCGAGGTCATCTGCTCGAAGCTCATCGACAGCTTGTCGCGTTCCGGCAATTGCATGACCATACCAAGGGCGCGGCCGCGCGGGATGATCGTGGCCTTGTGGACAGGATCGGTGGCCGGCACGTTGAAAGCGACGATGGCATGCCCGCCTTCGTGATAGGCGGTCAGCATCTTCTCTTCCTCGGTCATGACGAGCGATTTGCGCTCGGCGCCCATCATCACCTTGTCCTTGGCGTCTTCGAATTCGTGCTGCGTGACCATACGCTTGTTGCGACGCGCGGCCATGAGGGCAGCTTCGTTGACCAGGTTCATCAGGTCCGCACCCGAGAAGCCGGGCGTACCGCGAGCGATGGTCTTCAGGTTCACGTCCGGCGCCAGCGGCACCTTGCGGACGTGCACTTTCAGGATCTGCTCGCGACCGACCACATCCGGGTTCGGCACGATGACCTGACGGTCGAAGCGGCCCGGACGCAGCAGCGCCGGATCGAGCACGTCAGGACGGTTGGTCGCAGCGATGAGGATGATGCCCTCGTTCGCCTCGAAGCCGTCCATCTCGACCAGCAGCTGATTGAGGGTCTGTTCGCGCTCGTCATTGCCGCCGCCGAGACCGGCACCGCGATGACGGCCGACCGCATCGATTTCGTCGATGAAGATGATGCACGGCGCATTCTTCTTGGCCTGCTCGAACATGTCGCGGACGCGGCTGGCGCCGACACCGACGAACATTTCAACGAAGTCCGAACCCGAGATCGTGAAGAACGGCACATTGGCTTCACCGGCGACGGCGCGCGCGATCAGCGTCTTACCGGTACCGGGAGGGCCAACCAGCAACACGCCGCGCGGAATGCGTCCGCCGAGGCGCTGGAATTTCGAGGGGTCGCGCAGGAATTCGACGATCTCCTGCAGATCCTGCTTGGCCTCATCGACGCCGGCGACGTCTTCAAAGGTCACGCGGCCATGCGCTTCAGTCAGCAGCTTCGCCCGCGACTTGCCGAAGCCCATCGCCTTGCCGGCGCCGCCCTGCATCTGCCGCGACAGGAATATCCAGACGCCGATCAGCGCGATGAACGGCAGCCACGACAGCAGCAGCGACACGAACCACGGCACCTGCTCCTGCGGCGAGCGCGCGGTGATCTGAACGCCCTTGCCATACAGGCGCTGCACCAGCGTCGGATCGTTCGGAGAATAGGTGTTGAAGGGCTTGCCGTCGGTGAACGAGCCGTGAATTTCGGGCCCCTGGATCACCACCTCGCGCACCCGGCCCTGATCGACCTCGGTCAGCAGCTGCGAGAACGAGATGTCCTGCGCCGCCTGGCGCTGATTGGGCGACTGGAACAAAGTGAACAACGCAAGCACCAGCAAGACGATAATCACCCAGAGGGCGAAGTTGCGAAGGTTTGCGTTCATCACTCGTCCTTGTTGTCCGCGGTGGCCGGCGCGGCGTGCTGTTCAGATAGCGCAGGAACTAAATATCATCCCCGTGGTGGCCAATGTATGTCTGCGAACACCGCCTGCCAAGAGAACGATCGCCGCTGATTACCACTGAAAAACGGCTAACAATCCCGCCCCCGCGCCTCAATTCTTAGCGGGTCCGAAGCCTTTCTGCCGATTGAGTTTTTGCCGTGGTTAAGGCCGGCTTCCGCGGGCGCCTTTAGGTCGGCGCAGCGGGGCGGCTTCGACGAGAATTTCAGCCGTTTTCAGGGAAATCATGGCCCCGGCCAGGGTGCGGCGAAGTGTTTCGGCGTCCCGCATGGTTTCGAACAGGGCCTCCAGCTTGCCGAGTTCCACCGGCCCTTCATGCCCGACCCTGTCGATGGCCTGCCCTAGCAGTCGCAGGCCGATTTCCGCGGGCAAACGCTGGAAACGACCGCGATCGAAGACCACCCCCGCGCCATTATTTCCGGACGCCACGACGACCTGAGCCGACGCGTCGGTGACGGCGATGCGAAGGGCGGCCTCGGCGCGCTGCAATCGAGCCGCGAGGGTCGACATACGTCGCGCCGTCAGCCCTTCCGCCATCAATGCCGGCATCAATGCACGCAGGCGAACGCGGGTGTGGCGCGGATCGCGGTTGCTGGGATCATCGGCGAAGGGGATGCCGGCCTCCTCAAGCGTGGCAATGAGCCGCGCCTTGGCAATCGAGAGCATGGGGCGCGCCAACACCAGTCCGGGCTGGCCGGGATATGGCGACATCGCCGTCATCGCCTGCAAACCGGACAGCCCGCTGCCGCGCAGAAGCCGCAGCAAAACCGTTTCCGCCTGATCGTCCAGGGTATGCGCGGTGAGCACATAACGTGCACCGGCCTGTGCTGCCGATTTCGCAAGCAGGGCGTAGCGGGCATGACGCGCGGCTTCCTGAAGACCCGTCGCCGGCTTGTCGCCGGTCCAGCGCAAGGTCCGATGCGCAACGCCCAGAGCGCGGGCGAAGCGCTTCACCGCAGTCGCTTCCCGTGCCGATTCCGCGCGCAGACCGTGGTCGATCGTTACTGCGACAATGGCGGGTCCGCTTTTGCGCGCGAACCGCCAGCGCGCCGCGAGCCAGAGCAACGCCGTGGAATCCGGCCCGCCCGAAACGGCAATGACGATGGATTTTTCTTTCGCGAAAGGTGCGAACAGCGCACGGGCTTCGATCAACGGCAGTGGCGCCGGATCGTCAGCAGCGGACACGCTTCTGTTCCCGCTCGACGCCCTGCTTCACAGCAACCGACGAGCGCGGATATTTGCGTCCGACTTCGGCGAAGGAGGCGCAGGCCATTTCCTTCTGGCCGATCGCAGCCAGCGACTGACCCAGACGAAGCAGCGCGTCGGGCGCCCGGCCCGCGTTCTCGTACTTGGTCGTCACGACCAGATAGGCTTCGGCCGCATCCTGATAGCGCTGGCGCTGGAACAGGCTTTCGCCGAGCCAGTAATTGGCGTCGGAGGCCATGCGATCGTTCGGATAGCGCTGCAGGAAATCGCGGAAGGTCTGCTCCGCCGACGCGTAATCCTTGCGCTGGACATAGCCGTAGCCGAGATCGAAATGATCGCGCGGTGAATTGCCGGGCGGCGAGACGGCCGCCATGGTCTCGCCATCGCCCATGTTACGCTGAGGCGGCATGCCGCGGCGAAGCGAAGGATCATTCACCGCGTTGTTGGCCATGGTCGACAGGTCGAGCGGCTGGCCGGGTTCACGGCCACCACGCGCACCGACCGAGCCGTCATCATCACCCGCGCGCTGCTGCACCGACGGCTGCCCCGGCGGCAAGGAACCGAGTGCGCGCGGTGCGCCCGGCGCGGCAGGATTTGCATTGGGATCGAAGGCGTCGCCACGGCGACCGCCGACATTCGGGGCCGCCGCAAAATTCTGGTTGTCGCGCTGGTCGACGCCGCGCTGGGAGAGGCGCGGATCGGCCGCACGGGGATCGTTCATGCCCGGGTCGATCTCCGACCGGCGGCCGGGAATGGTCTGCGGCGCTCCCTGTGGCACCGGCGGCTGGGCCTGTGGCGCCTGACGCTGCGGCTGCGCCGCGCGCGAACCGCCGCCCTTCCCGCCCAGTTCCTGGAAGCGAAACTCATTATCCTCGGTCGTACGGCGCAACTGCTGTTCGAGCTGCTGGTTGCGGTACTGCAATTGCTCGACCTGCCCGGTCAGCTGGCGGATCTGATTCTCAAGGGCATCGAGCCGCATGACGATGTCGGACGCCGTCATCTGCGCGGCGGCAGGCAGGACTCCCGCCACCAGGAAAGACAGGCCCATTGCGAACAGATGCGGCTTCAAGCGCATGGATACGAACTCAACGATACGTGGATTGACGTACGATCATAGCATAGGCGCCGGAGCGTCGAAATTATGACTGGTGCGGTTTACCCCGCCTTAACGTCAACATCTCCTTAACCCGCGACTTTCGCCTCAGCCTTCGCCGCCTTGCGCGATTGCAGCCATTCCTCGAACCGCTGAATCACCACGAACAGCGCGGGCACGAACAGCACCGCCAGACAGGTCGAGGCCAGCATGCCGCTGAACACGGTGATGCCGATCGACTTGCGGGCGCTGGCGCCCGCTCCCGTCGCCAGCACCAGCGGGACCATGCTGATGATGAAGGCGAACGACGTCATCAGGATTGCGCGGAAACGCGCCTTGGCGGCGCCGACGGCAGACTCGATGATCGGCTTGCCATCGCGCACACGCCATTCGCGCGCCACCTCGACGATCAGGATGGCGTTCTTGGCCGCGAGCGCGATCAGCAGGACGAGGCCAATCTGCACATAAAGATTATTGTCGAGACCGGAGCCTTTCAGTCCATTGAGCGCGATCACCGGACCGACCAGCGCCAACGGCACCGAAAGAATGATGGCGAGCGGCGCGTACCAGCTTTCATATTGTCCGGCCAGCACGAGATAGACCAGCAACATCGCCAGCGCGAGGATGATGTAGAGCTGATTGCCGACGGCCTTTTCCTGATAGGACATCGCGGTCCATTCAAAGCCTGCGCCAGGCGGCAAGGTGCGTTCCGCGATCTGATCCATCAGCGCCAGCGCCTGACCGGACGAGAAACCGGTGGCCGGCAGGCCGATCAC
>JAEYVN010000167.1 GCA_023431725.1 Pseudomonadota bacterium | reverse complement strand
GCCGCCAGTTGCACGCCCCAGGGCTGCGACAAGCTTTGCACCACGTGCTTCGTCAGACTGTCCATGAACGGCGTCGGCGTCTTTCTCAGCATCGCCATCAGTTCACCGCAGCCCGGCGTGCGCCTGCCTTCGACCTTCTTGTCCTCTTTCTTCTCCGCGGGCTTTTTCTGTTCGGCGGCCCAGTCATCGACCGTCAGGCCGGTGATCGACGACACGTAATTGCGCGTCTCGCCCGGCATATAGCCGATGCCGTCAAGCCATTCGCGCACCCGGCGCGGGCCGGCATTATAGGCGGCAGCAGCCAGACCGAGATTGCCGAACTTCCCCCACAGCTCCTTCAGGAATTCGGCAGACTTCGGCAAAGCCTGAACAGGATCGAACGGATCGAGCAGGCCGCGTTCGGCGGCGGTATACGGCATGAACTGCGCCATGCCCTGCGCGCGATGCCCGTTACGCGTCACCGGTCCAACCGCATCGGCGCGGAACCGGCTTTCCTGCCAGATCACGCGCGCGAAGAATTCAACGGGAAGGCCGTGATCGCGGGCGGCGGATTCGATCATCATGCAGATCGAATCGTCCGGCTGGGACGCCTGCGCGTATCCTGTGCTCACCAACCCCGGAACAATCGCGATCGCCCTGAAAAGCATCAGGAGCGCAAACCTGCCGACGAGCGATTCTAGAAATCCACTCGACATGGCACCCCGCCGTCAATCCGACGCGGATCGTTTCAACACGCCCGCCGGGACGAGTTCCCCTGCGCGAACACATTTTCTCTTGATCTTTTGTTCGTTGAAGCACGAGCGACAAGCATAGCGACGCTCTTCACATACGCCAGCGGTTACGCACACGACACACGCGTTCACGTCACAATCTCCCGGTGGATTGACGTCAGAACGTACTCTTCAACTTGAGATGATCCATGCGGCTGATCGACTGCACGTCGAAATGCTGGCTCTTGCCGTTGCGCTGAACATTCATCGGAACCGTCGCGCCAGCCGATCCAATAGACCAAAGCTTACGATAAAAATCGGGCAGCGTCTTTGGCGTCTCGCCGCCGACATTGGTAATCAGATCACCGCGGCGCAAACCGGCCTTCTCGGCCGGGCTGCCGGGCGTGACGCGCGAAATCACCAGACCATCATCGGAGGCCTGCGTGTTGAGGCCGATCCATGGCTTGGGCTTGCCTTCGACCGCTCCGTTGGCAATCAGGTCGGCGAGGATCGGCATCAGGAGATCGGTCGGCACATACATATTGCCAGCCGTTCCGCCGCCGGTACCGGGCGCATCGCCGACAATCAGGGAGCCGACACCGACGAGTTTCCCTTCGCGCGTGATCAGCGCCGCGCCGCTCCAGTGCGAATGCGCGGGAGCAGTATAGATCGCGCCGTCGATCAGATATTCCCATGTGCCGGCGAACTCTCGCCGCGAGACGACGAAGGCTGGCGCAATGCCATCGCGACCGCCGAAGCTCGCCGCCAGGACAGGCTCTCCGACCTTCAGATCGCCGGACTTGCCGAACGGCATCGCATGCACTTTCAGCGGCGCCACTGCCTTGAGCAAGCCGAAGCCGGTGTCGTTGTCATAACCGACAACCGTCGCCGGGATACGGCGGCCATCGTTGGTGATGGCTTCGGCCGCATGCGCCTCGACCATCAGATAGCCGATGGTCAGGATGAGACCGGAATCGTCGATCACGATGCCGGAACCGTCGCGCTCGGCGCCGAGGTTTTCGACCGTGCGTCCGTCCGGATTGATGTAGGTTTTGATCCGCACCACCGAAGACAGCAGATCTTCGGTAATTGGCCGGGCGTCCTGCTCCTGCGCGAAAGCCGCACGATTGACGCCGGGCAATGCAGACACGGACAGAACCGAGACCAGCAACAGCACCACACGCAACCGCAGTGACTTTCGCATCCAAGGCCTCCTCTGGCTCACGCCTCAGCACTGTTGTCATCCGGAAGTTGCGACAAAAATCCGCTAAGCCTTGACGAAACTTTCAACCAAGCTTCGGCGAGCCTCGGAGTCTTTCCCGAACCTCCTCACCCCCATCGAATCGAGGAGCAAGACCAATGCCAAATATAGGGGTATGGTTCAGGCAAAGAGCAAGGGGTGCCCCCGGCATGGCACCCCATTTTGCCGTGATGGGAAGCCAATCGGGCACAGGCTTCGCGAAATTTCCTGACGAAGTTTAGCTATCGCCGGCGAAAGCCTGACGAGCTGAAGCCGGCAGCTTTATGAGTTCCAGGGATCGTATGTGCCGAAGGTACAGACATGGCCTTCGATGTCGCGGCAGGTATAATCACGCCCTCCATAATCCTGCGTCGTAAGCGGTATGACGATTTCCGCACCGGCCGCAAGCGCCTGCGCATGGTGGGCATCGGCGTCCTCCACGACGAGGTAGATGCTCTGCGTCGCGCCGCCGACGTCGCGTGGCAACTTCATCAACCGGCCGTAACCGTTCTCCTTCTCGGACCCGACCATGATCATGGCGTTGCCGCACACCATTTCGGCATGGGCAATCGTCTCATTGTCACCCGGCATCACCATCTTTTTTTCAAAACCGAACGCCTTGCACAGAAACGCAAGCGCGGCTGGCGCATCACGATAGGTCAAGCAAGGCATGATGGGCGACTTGGTCGTAGCAGCTTTCGGCATGCGGTCACTCCTGGCTATCGCTG
>JAEYVN010000577.1 GCA_023431725.1 Pseudomonadota bacterium | reverse complement strand
ACAGAGAACAAAGCAGGTCAATCGATGGTGAAGCGCGCGCCGGTCCGGAACGTGGGGAACAAAGCACTGCGAGATGACAAATCGAAGACGATGAAGGCCAGTAATAGCGTGGCGCAATCCGCCGCTCATGCGAATGGTTCGAAGAAGGCAACGCGCATTCCGGCCTCTGCCGGCAAAGACGATGTGGCCATCATCGCGCTGTCGCTGCCCGAGCCGTCGTTGAATGAATCGATGTCGGCCTATTTCGAGAAGTGCGAGGAGAAACTCGGCTTCGTCCCCAATGTGCTGAGGGCCTATGCCTTCGACATGGCCAAGCTCGAAGCTTTCGTCGCGATGTATAATGACCTGATGCTGGCGCCATCGGGCTTGAGCAAGCTCGAACGCGAGATGATCGCCGTTGCGGTGTCGTCACACAACAAATGCTATTATTGCCTCGTCGCGCATGGCGCAGCCGTCCGGCAGATGGCGGACGACCCCGTTCTTGGCGAATTGATGGCGATGAATTATCGCGCGGCGCGTCTGTCGACGCGGCAACGCGCGATGCTCGATTTCGCCGTGAAACTGACGGCGGAGCCCTGGGCGATGGAGGACAGCGACCGCGAGACGCTGCGCCGCGCGGGCTTTGCTGACCGCGATATCTGGGATATCTCAGCCATCGCCGGTTTCTTCAATATGTCGAACCGCGTGGCGGCTGCGACCGATATGCGGCCGAACAGCGCTTATCATGCGCAGGCGCGATGACCGACAATTAGAGACATCGATAATCAGAAACATGATGCGCAAATTCATTGCTGTCGCGGCCCTTGTCCTTGCCGCCTTGAGTCCGGCGTCGGCGCAGGATGTGGTCCTGACGCCATCGCGGCCGCTGTTCGATATCGCGCCAGTGAAGCCGGTGGTCGCCCGCAATGGCATGGTGGTGGCGCAGGAAGCCATCGCCGCTCGGGTGGGTGCCGATATCTTGAAAGCCGGCGGCAATGCCGTGGATGCGGCGGTCGCGACCGGCTTTGCCATGGCCGTGACCTATCCGCGCGCCGGCAATATCGGCGGCGGCGGTTTCATGGTGATCCATCGCGCGCGCAACCGGCAGGATGTCGCGATCGATTATCGCGAGATGGCGCCAGGCGCGATCAATCGCACCAGCTTTCTCAATGAAAGGGGCGAGGCCGATCCGGAAAAATCGGTCGCCAATGGTCTCGCTGTCGGCGTGCCGGGCACGGTCGCCGGGCTGGCATTGGCCCATCGCAAATACGGCTCGGGTAAATTCACATTGGCGCAATTGATCGCGCCGGCTGTGGCGCTGGCCCGCGATGGCTTCATCATCGATGGCGATCTCGCCGACACGTTTCATACGGCGCGTCCGTTGTTTCAGCGCTGGCCGTCATCGGCGAAGGTGTTCCTGAAACCCAATGGCACATCCTATGGCAAGGGCGACAGGCTGGTTCAGGCTGACCTCGCCAATACGCTGGAAGCGATCGGCAAAGATGGACCGCGCGCCTTCTATGACGGACCGATCGCAGAGAAGATCGCCGCCGCGGTGCGTCAGGGCGGCGGCGTGATGACGGCCGCTGATCTCAAGGCCTATCGCGCGGTGGAGCGTGCGCCGGCGCGCGGGCATTATCGCGGCTATGACATCGTTTCGATGCCGCCGCCGTCATCGGGCGGACTGCATCTGATCCAGATCCTCAACATCCTCGAAGGCTATGACCTGAAGGCGTCGGGCGCCGGCACGCCGGAGACCGCTCATCATCTCGTCGAGGCGATGAAGCGCGCCTATGCCGATCGTGCGGTCTATCTCGGCGATCCGGATTTCGTGAAGGTGCCGTCGCGCGCGCTGATGTCGAAGCGTTATGCGACCAGCCTGCGGACCGGTATCGGCGAGCAGGCGACACCGTCGAAGGAAATCCGCAATGGCAATCCGGTGCGGGCGGAGAGCCAGAACACCACGCATTTCTCTGTGGTCGACAGATTCGGCAACGCGGTGTCGAACACCTACACGCTCAATCTCAGCTACGGCAACGGGCTTGTCGCCGAGGGCACCGGCGTGCTGCTCAACAACGAGATGGACGACTTCGCCACCAAGCCGAATTCGCCCAATACCTATGGCCTCGTCGGCGCCGATGCCAATGCGCCGGCGCCGCGCAAGCGGCCGCTGTCATCGATGACGCCGACCATCGTGATGAAGCGCGGCAAGGTGTTTCTCGTCACCGGGTCGCCCGGTGGCAGCCGCATCATCACCACGGTGCTGCAGATCGTTTCGAATGTGATCGATCACAACATGGATGTCGCACAGGCGACGTCCGCGCCGCGCCTCCATCATCAGTGGTTGCCCGATCAGGTATCGGCCGAGCGCGGCTATCCCGATGCGACCTTGAAGGCGCTGGAAGCGCGCGGTCACAAGATCACGCTGCGCGCGCCGGGCACGGCGTCGAATTCAATCATGGTGACGCCGAAGGGTCTGGTCGGCGCTGCGGATACCCGTACGCGCGGCGCGCTGGCTGTGGGCTATTGAGCGGCGAAGTACGCACTCTCCGTCATGCGCGGACTTAATCCGCGCATCCACGTCTTTGCCTCAGCAAAAGTAGGAAGACGTGGATGCCCGCGACAAGCGCGGGCATGACAGCGAGGATGAGGAATTCAAATCTCGATCAGCTTGTCGGGCAATTCGTTGCGGTCCAGTGTGCCGGGCGGGAAATGCTCCGACAGCACCGCGCCGCATTGCTCGATCGCGGCAATGAAGCCTTCCGCGGGCCGGCCGT
>JAEYVN010000500.1 GCA_023431725.1 Pseudomonadota bacterium | reverse complement strand
GAACAGCACGTCGCGCTCTTCGAGATTGGTGAGCAGCGCCGCAAGGTCGCCGGCCTTGGAAATCACCGGCCCCGATGTCGAGCGGAAGTTCACGCCGAGTTCACGGGCGATGATCTGCGCCAGCGTGGTCTTGCCGAGACCGGGCGGACCAACGAACAGCACGTGATCGAGCGCATCCTTGCGCGCCTTTGCGGCGCTGATGAAGATGTCGAGATTGGCGCGCGCCTTTTCCTGGCCGATGAAATCGCCGAGTTTCAGCGGCCGCAGCGAGGAATCGCTGTCGTCGTCTTCGCGCTTTTCGGGTGAAACGAGACTGCGGTCGGTCGCCAAGTCAGGTGCCCCGCGAATATTTGTTCGGCAGCAATTCACCGATCGAAACGACAGATGGCTCCGGCCCGTTTGGCACGATCACCCGGGCCTTGGCATCGTAGTCGCAGATCAATTCGCGGCACGAACCGCAGGGCGACACCACACGGATCGTCTGGTCCGCTTCATGCGGACGCGGATGGCGCACGGCGACGATGGTCTCGATGCCCTTGTCGCCGGCTTCGGTGATCGAGCGACCAATGGCGATGGCCTCCGCGCATACGGCCATGCGGCCGAGATAGGCATCGATATTCACGCCGGTGATGATGCGCCCGTCGCGCGTGCGCATCGCAGCCCCCACCTCCTGCCAGTCGTTGCGATAGCGGTTCTTGATCGCTTCGCTCGCGGCGGCGATCAGTTCCTGGTCCTGGTCATTCAGTTTCGACAAGCCTGCACCCTACTCACTATCACTTGGCCAGTTCCTTCAGGCCGAAGCGGATCAGCTTGGCCGTATCCGCCCCCTCGCCCGCACCGCGCGCTGCGGCGGCGATCGCGGCGGCTGCCTGCGGCTGACCATACCCGAGATTGACCAGAGCCGAGATCGCATCGCGCACCGGCTGCGGTGCGCGATTGTCGTCCATCTGCTCCGACAATTTGACGACAGCCGGATCGATATCGGCAAGCGCCGGCGTCTTGTCCTTCAGTTCGGTGACGATGCGCTCGGCCACCTTGGCGCCGACACCGGGCGTCCGCGAGATCGCCGCCTTGTCGCGCAGCGCAATCGCATTCGCAAGTTCCGGCGGGCGCAGCGTGCTGAGCACGGCCAGAGCCACCTTGGCGCCGACGCCCTGCACCGTCTGCAACAGCCGGAACCATTCACGCTCCACATCGCTGGCAAATCCGAACAGCCGGATCTGGTCTTCGCGCACATGCGTCTCGATCGACAGCGCCGCCGCCTCACCGGGCGACGGCAGCGACTGCAGCGTCCGGCTCGAGCAATGGACCTGATAGCCGACCCCATGCACGTCGAGGATCACATAATCCTCGCCGTAGGAATCGATAGTACCTTTGAGCTTGCCAATCATTGCCTGGTCGAAATGCGAATCGCTTTGCCGTTCTGGGTCAGAATGATCGGAGCCGACCGGGACGGTTTCCGCAAGGCCCGTTATTTTTTGCCCGATTTCCGGGGCTTTTCAGCCGCAGCGAAAGCGGGAATTCAATCTCTTGCTTCTGGGTCCCGCGGGGGCGACGGACTGGAAAAGGGCTAGCCCGCGACCACACGCAATTCGGCGCGGCCGCGATGATGCGCATGGGTGATCGCGATCGCCAGCGCATCGGCGGCGTCATGCGATCCCGGATTGGCCTTCGGCAGCAGCACATCGATCATCATGCGGATCTGCGTCTTCTCGGCGTGGCCGGCGCCGACCACCGTTTTCTTCACAAGGTTCGGCGCATATTCGGCAACGACAATCCCGGCGCGCGCGGGGATCAGCATGGCGATCCCGCGCGCCTGGCCGAGTTTCAGCGTCGCCGCGCCGTCGCGGTTGACGAAGGTGGATTCCACCGCCGCCTCGTCCGGCGTGAATTCCTCGACGACCTTCACAAGGCCGTCGTGGATCGCCACCAGCCGTTCCGCCAGCGCCGCCCGTTCATGTGTTTCGACGGAACCGCAGGCCAGGAACACCAGCTTGTTGCCCTCGCAGGTGATCACGCCCCAGCCGGTGCGGCGCAGGCCAGGATCGATGCCGAGGATGCGAATCGGACGTTTCATGCTGCCGGTCTGATAGCACGCCGGATGCATGGATGGCGCGCGCTCCAGGCTCTCGCTCCCCCCTGCCCGGCCTGATAAGCAGGCTTTGCCGGGGGCTCTGTGATCGAATTACCGACTTTTGCGACGTTTTCCACTGTGGTTGCCGATCCGCGCTTCCTCGCCGGCGTGGGCGCGGCGGTATTGGCCGGCATCGTGCGGGGCTTTTCCGGCTTCGGATCGGCGCTGATCTATGTGCCGCTGATGGCGGCGATCTACGACCCGAAGATCGCCACGGTCTCTTTCGTCATCGCCGATTACCTCAGCGCCTCGCCGCATTTCGTGCAGGCGTTCCGCAAATGCCACTGGCGCGACGTGCTGCCGGCCTTCCTCGCCGCCGCTGCCTTCGTGCCGCTCGGCACCGTGCTGCAGACGTCCGCGGATCCGATCGCATTGCGCTGGGGCATGGCCGCATTCGTCACTCTCTTTGTGGTGCTGCTGGCCAGCGGCTGGCGCTATCCCGGCAAGACCAGCACCGCGGGCGCGATCGGCGCCGGAGCCCTGTCCGGCATCGCCGGCGGCGCGACGCAGATGTCCGGTCCGCCGCTGATCCTGTTCTGGCTGAGCAGCCCGCATCCCGCGTCGGTCGTCCGCACCAACCTGATGGCCTGCCTTGCGCTGATCGGCTTCACGCTGGTTGCAAGCTACATGATCCAGGATCTGTTCAAGGCCGTGCCGATAGCGCTCGGGCTGCTGCTGTGGCCGGTCTACATCGTCTCGGTCTATCTCGGCGCGTATCTGTTCGGCCGCACGTCCGATAAGGGCTATCGCCGCGTCGCCTATCTCATCATCGCAGCGTCCGCGCTCATCAGCCTTCCGCTTTTCGATTCATGGTTCCGTTGATGTCCGAGATGTTTTCCGTACAGGCGTTCGCCGCGATCCTTCACGATCCGCGCTTCATCGCGGCCGCTGTCGTGACGCTCATCTCCGGCATCGTGCGTGGCTTTTCCGGCTTCGGTTCGGCGCTGATCTATATTCCGCTCGTCGCCGCAATCTATGAACCGCGCATCGCCGCGGTGACGCTTCTGGTCACCGATACGATCGCCAGTGCGCCGTTCAGTGTTGCCCAGACGCGTCATTGCAACTGGCGCGAGGTCACGCCGGTGACGCTCGGCGCGTTTGCGACCATCCCGGTCGGCGTGCTGGCGCTGCAATATTTCGATCCGCTGATCCTGCGCTGGTGCATTGCCGTCATGGTGCTCGTGCTGCTGGCGGTCCTCGCGTCGGGATGGCGCTATCACGGCAAGCCTCACCTGTCGGCGTCGCTTGGCGTCGGGCTGTTCTCAGGCATCAGCACCGGTGCCGTGCAGATCGCCGGACCGGCGACGATCATCTACTGGCTGGGCGGGCCGAGCAGCGCTGCCGTCGTCCGCGCCAATCTGATGGTCTATTTCCTGCTGCTCGCGATCGCGTCCTTCGTGATCTATTTCCTGCGCGGATTGTTCACCGCCGACGTTTTGCTGATGTCGATTTTGCTGGCGCCGATTTTCATCGTGTCGATGACGGTGGGAACGAGGATGTTCAAGGGCGCATCCGACTCCGCCTATCGCCGCGCGGCCTATATCATCATCGCGCTATCGGCCGTCGTCAGCCTGCCGCTGTTCGATGAGTTGATCCGGTAATGCTTTAACCCAAGGCCGCTCAGGCCTTGTCGCGCTTGTGGTCATCGCGTTCGATCAGCCATGAGGCGATCAACCCGAACACCAGCCCCCAGAACGGCGCACCGATGTGCAGCACGGGGACATCGGCGACCGTCACCAGAAAGCAGATCAGCGCGCCGAAGCTGAACTTCTCGCTGAACGAGGCCTGAAACGCGGCCTGCAGAACGCGCAGGATAGCAAGTCCGGCCAGCGCCGCGATATAGGCGGGCGGTGTCGCCAGCATGAGCGTCGTCAGTGCCGGCGCGATCAGGCCGAAGGCCATGGCGATCAGGCCGATGAAAACCGCGGCCGTGTAATGCCGCTCCCTTTCGCCGGAGTTGGACAGGATCGCATTCACGGGGCCGGTCAGACAGGTCGACACGGCTCCGAAAAACGCCGTCACCGTCGCGCCGATCCCGCAGCCGATGGTGATCGCATTGACCGGCGGCTGATGGCCGTTGGCGGTGAGCACCGCGATGCCCTGGCCGTTCTGCACCACAAGAACGGTAATGGCGAGCGGCACGACAAGCTCGACCATCGCCAGCCAGGAGAATTGCGGCACATAAAAGTTGGGTTGCGCCAATGCGAACAAGGGACCCGCCGGCGGATTGAAACTGCCGAGCCACCAGATCGCCACGGCGCCGACGATCAGGGCGGCGATCAACGGCGGCAGCACACGTCCGATCCGCGGATAGATCGACAGCGCCACGAAAGTCGCCACCATCGGCGCCGCAATCCAGAAGCCGTCCCGCAGCGCATAGATGAGATCAAGGCCGAAGCGCAGGAACACGCCGGCGACCATCGCCATTACGATCGGCATCGGCACCGCCTGCATCGCGCGGCGGACCCAGCCGGACAGACCCAGCAGCAGCATCA
>JAEYVN010000453.1 GCA_023431725.1 Pseudomonadota bacterium | reverse complement strand
CAGGACCGTTCCGATGGATCTGTTCCGCGAAGTGCGTACGCCCGAGCGCAACTACGGTCCTGCGCGCGTGGGCGGCATCAGCGTCACGCCACTGGCACGGCGGTTGGCCGGCGAAAATGGCATTGATCTCTCGCGCGTCACCGGCTCCGGCCCGCACGGCCGTATTGTCGCGCGCGATGTGGAATCGCAGGTGCGGCGCGCGCCCGCAACAGCACCGGCAAGCGGTCCGTCCTCGGCGGACGTTCTCGCGCTCTATCGCGACATGCCGTACGAAGAAGTACCGCTCGACGGCATGCGCAGGACCATCGCCACGCGTCTGACCCAAGCCAAGCAGACCGTTCCGCATTTCTATCTCAACACCGATGTCAGCATCGATGCGCTGCTGAAAGTGCGCGCGGACGCCAATACAGCCGCACCGCGTCCGGAAAGCGCAGCAACCTATCGCCTCTCCGTCAACGACTTCATCATCAAGGCGCTGGCGCTGGCCTTGATGCGCGTGCCCGCCGCCAATGCCGTATGGGCGGACGATCGCATCCTGCGCTTCAACCGCGCCGACATCGGTGTCGCCGTCGCGATCGAGGGTGGATTGCTGACGCCCGTGCTGCGTGCCGTGAACGAAAAATCGCTCAGCACGATTTCGAACGAGATGCGCGCGCTGGCGACCCGCGCCCGCGACAAGAAACTGATGCCGGAAGAATATCAGGGCGGCGTCAGCGCCATTTCCAACCTTGGCATGTATGGGGTGCGCGATTTCTCGGCCATCATCAACCCGCCGCAATCGACTATCCTTGCGGTCGGAGCGGCGCAACGCCGTCCGGTCGAAACCGAAGACGGGGGCGTGCGGTTCGAGAGTCAAATGACGATCACGCTGTCCTGCGACCACCGTGTGGTGGACGGCGCGCTTGGTGCGCAATTGCTTGCGGCCGTAAAAGGCTATCTCGAACAGCCCGTAACCATGCTGGTGTGATGTGACGCAGTTCGCGTTTCTCAGCTTCGCAACGGTTCTGCTGATTGCGGTGATCTCTCCGGGTCCGGCGGTGGCAGCAATCATCGCCCGGGTGATGGCACGCGGCACAAGCGGCATCGTTCCCTTCTGCGCCGGTCTCGTGATTGGCGATCTGATCTGGTTGTGCTGCGCGATGTTCGGCCTTGCTGCACTCGCGGCATTGTTTCAGCCGGTGTTCCTGATCGTGAAGTATTGCGGCGCGGCCTATCTGCTTTACCTCGCCTGGAAGCTCTGGAGAGATTCGGGAGCGCCACTGGCTGCGGAGCCGGTACGTGGACAGGGACGGCAGCTGTTTGGCGCCGCGCTGCTGCTGTCGCTCGGCAATCCAAAGGTCATGTTGTTCTATCTCGCGCTGCTGCCGACGCTGATCGATCTCACGCAACTGACCGTAACCGACATGGCCGAGCTTGCGGCCATCGTTGCACTGGTGGTGAGCGCCGTTCTGACCGGCTATGTGCTGCTGGCAGCCCAGGCGCGCCGTTTCTTCACGAGCCCGCGCGCGGTGCAGGCCGTGAATCGGACTGCGGGCGTGGCGATGGCTGGCGCCGCGGCAGCGATCATCGCCCGTAACTAGGCGGTTGGTCCGGCAGCGAGTATAGGTGGATTGCGGCGGAAACCCGCCGCATATTCCGATGACGATATGCCTTGAAGGGGAGGAAGCCGGATGGCCGATAAGCCAGAAGTATTACTGATTGGAATGGCCAAGCCGACCATCGTCGGCGGCATCGAGCCATTCGCAACCGTTCACAAGCTTATCGACGCCAAGGACCCCGAAGCGTTCCTCAACGAGGTTGCCCCGCGCATCCGCGGCATCGCCATTGCCTATACGGCCAACAAGCTCGACGGCGCCTTCATGTCGCGCTTCCCGAAGCTTGAGATCGTGTCCAGCTTCGGCGTCGGCTATGACCATGTCGATGCCAAATGGGCAGGCGAACATGGCATTGTCGTCACCAACACGCCGGACGTTTTGAACGAAGAAGTTGCCGACACGGCGATCGGCCTTCTGCTCTCAACCATCCGCGAATTCCCGCAGGCCGATCGTTATCTGCGCGCCGGCAAGTGGCTTCAGCAAGGCTATCCGTTATCGAAGGCAACGTTGCGCGAGCGCACGGTCGGCATCGTCGGCATGGGCCGCATCGGCAAGGCCATCGCCCGACGCCTCGAAGCCTTTGGCGTCGGCGTCGTCTACCACTCGCGCAATCCGCAGGCTGGCGTTTCGTACAAATATTATCCGAATCTGCTCGACATGGCGCATGACGTCGACACCCTGATGGTCATCGTCCCGGGTGGAGCGGCCACAAAGAACCTCATCAATGCGGAGGTGCTGAAGGCGCTTGGCCCGGATGGCATCCTGATCAACATGGCTCGCGGATCGGTGGTCGACGAACCGGCCTTGATCAAGGCCCTGCAAGATCGGACCATCATGTCCGCGGGCCTCGACGTGTTCGTCAACGAGCCGCAGGTGCCTCAGGAACTGATCGACATGGAGCACATCGTGCTGTTCCCCCATCTCGGTTCGGCTTCGGCGGCGACCCGCAAGGCCATGGATCTTCTGGTGGTCGATAACCTCAAGGCCTGGTTTGCCGGCAAGCCGCCGCTGACGCCGGTGCCGGAAACACCCTACCCGCCGAAAAAAAGCGCTTGAGGAGCAAGACCTCATTTTGACGCAAGCTGTGTGCTAAGAAACCGCTCATCCCGTGAAAGCGTGATGAGCGGGTGGTGTGACGCCTCAAGGCATGAGGCTGGCATTGGAGCGGAATTTGCACATGCGTATTGCTGTTCTGCTTTTGACATTTGCGATGGCTCCGCTGGTTGCTCACGCACAAGCCCCCAGCGAGGCTGCAAAGAACATGGTGGGCGCCTGGGAGCTTTCGAATTCCGAGCGCGACAAGCTCTGCAATCTCACCTTCAAGACCGATGCCGGCAAGGGCGGCTACAAGCTCGAATTCGACCCCGCGTGCACAGAGGCCATCCCGGCGCTCAAGGGCGTCGAAGCCTGGACGCTCAATAATGAGACCTTGCGATTGATCGATGCGCGCGGGCGTGTGGCCTTTGAAATGTCGGAAGTCGAAGTCGGCATGTTCGAAGGTGAGCGCAAGGAGGAAGGGTTGTATTTCCTGCAAACAGCCGCCTCCGCCGCGGTCTTCACACCGAAGCGGTCTGTCGAACAGATGGTCGGCGAATGGAGCATGACCAAAGCCGACAAGCCGGTCTGTGATCTCAGCCTCACGAACAGGCAGACCAAGGGCTTCGACGAATACGTGATGTCGCTGAAATCGCCCTGCGATGCGGCGATGACGCGTCTCAATCCCAATGTGTGGCGGTTGGACCGTGGCGAACTCGTTCTGGTTTCACCGAATGGCCAGGTCTGGCGTTTCGAGGAGAGCGAACCTTCGAAATGGCGACGCGTCCCGGAAGGGTCCGACATGATCGGACTGATCAAGAAATAGTCCATTGCAACCCGGAGGAAGAAATTCATGGCGACAAGCGTTAAAGACATGATGGCAGCGGCCAATGCGGTCGTACCGCGAGTTACACCGGCTGAGGCCGCAGACTTGATCGCGAAAGGCAACGTGCTGGTGGTCGATGTGCGCGATCCCGCGGAGGTTCAGGTCAACGGCAAGGTGGCTGGCGCCGTGAATGTGCCGCGCGGCCTTCTCGAATTTAAAGCCGATGCAGCGATGCCAACGCACGATAAGAATTTCGACACGAACAAGACCGTCATTATCTATTGCGCCTCAGGCGGTCGTTCGGCGCTGGGCGGCAAGACCCTCAAGGATATGGGCTACGAGAACGTCTATAACCTTGGCGCCTTCAAGGACTGGGCCGAGAGCGGCGGCGCAGTGGACAAGTAACTTCAGGGTTTCAAGAAGAGACCGTAGTGCTGCACTTTGCGTCTGATCGTCAGATCAGACGCAAGCCCTTGAAGCTGGCATGCCC
>JAEYVN010000447.1 GCA_023431725.1 Pseudomonadota bacterium | reverse complement strand
GCGCTGGTCGTCTCGCTGGCCAAGGATTACGACGCCATCGTTTCGCCGGCGACGACGACCGGCAAGAATTTCATGCCGCGCGTTGCCGCTTTGCTCGACGTGATGCAGGTGTCCGACATCATCGCGGTGGAAGCACCGGACACCTATGTCCGGCCGATCTACGCCGGCAACGCTTTGCAGACGGTGAAATCGACCGACGCAAAGAAGGTCATCACGGTGCGCACCTCGACGTTCCAGGCGACGGGCGAGGGCGGTTCGGCCCCGGTCGAAGCCGTTGCTGCCGTCGCCGATCCGGCGCTGTCGACCTTCGTCGGTGAGGAATTGTCGAAGTCCGACCGGCCCGAACTGACCTCCGCCAAGATCATCATCTCCGGCGGCCGGGCGATGCAGAACAGCGAGAATTTCACCAAGTACATCGAGCCGGTGGCCGACAAGCTCGGCGCAGCCATGGGCGCCTCGCGCGCTGCCGTGGATGCCGGTTACGCGCCGAACGACTGGCAGGTCGGCCAGACCGGCAAGGTGGTGGCGCCGGAGCTGTACATCGCTGTCGGCATTTCCGGGGCGATCCAGCACCTGGCCGGCATGAAGGATTCCAAGGTCATCGTTGCGATCAACAAGGACGAAGAGGCGCCGATTTTCCAGGTCGCCGATTACGGTCTGGTCGCCGATCTCTATCAGGCCTTGCCGGAGCTCGACGCCGAGCTTGGCAAGATCAAGCGTTAACGGACCCAAGTTTAATACCGCGACCGGTGGTCACGCGCTGCGGATCAGCGTAGAACACGGTCGCGGTTTGACAGAAAGACAGATGGCGCAGGCAAATATGGCGCATAGCATTCGCAAAGTCGGTGTGATCGGTGCAGGGCAGATGGGTAGCGGCATCGCCCACGTCTGTGCATTGGCCGATTTCGACGTGAAGATTCACGATGTCGCTGCGGAGCGCATCAAGCAGTCGCTCGCCACCATCAACGGCAATATGGCGCGACAGGTCTCCAAGAAGGTGATCACCGAGGAGCAGCGGCAGGCGGCCTTGCAGCGGATTGAGCCGGCCGAATCGATGGACGATATCGGCGATTGCGATCTCGTCATCGAGTCGGCGACCGAGAAGGAAGACGTCAAGAAGAAGATCTTCAGCGCGCTCTGCCCGTCGCTGAAGCCGGGTGCGATCCTCGCCACCAATACGTCGTCGCTGTCGATCACGCGCCTCGCGGCCTCGACCGACCGGCCAGAAAAATTCATCGGCATCCACTTCATGAATCCGGTGCCGCTGATGGAGCTCGTCGAGCTCATTCGCGGCATTGCCACCGGCGATCAGACCTTCGAGGCGAGCAAGGAATTCGTCAAGAAACTGCACAAGACCATCGCGGTTTCGGAAGACTTCCCGGCCTTCATCGTCAACCGCATCCTGCTGCCGATGATCAACGAGGCGATCTACACGCTTTATGAAGGCGTCGGCACGGTCGAAGCGATCGATACGGCGATGAAGCTCGGTGCGCATCATCCGATGGGGCCGCTCGAGCTGGCCGATTTCATCGGCCTCGACACCTGCCTGTCGGTGATGCAGGTGCTGCACGAGGGTCTTGCCGACTCGAAGTATCGTCCTTGCCCGCTGCTGGTGAAGTACGTCGAAGCCGGCTGGCTCGGTCGCAAGACGCAGCGCGGCTTCTATGACTATCGCGGCGAGAAGCCGGTGCCGACGCGCTGAGCTTCGCGCAACATGGAATTAAAAAAGGGGCGGCTGCGAGGCCGCCCTTTTTGTTGTTCGCGTTCGTCCCGATCACTCGCAGCAGGCCGCGGCTTTTTCGCCGCCGTCGTACTTGTCGTGGTGTCGGATCCACTCGATAAATTCGCCGGTCGGCGAACGCTCGTTGCGCCCTTTGGGCGTGATGTCCAGAAGATGCTGCGAGTTCATCAGGGCATCGAGCCCTCGCGCGTAAGCCGAATAAGTGTGAAAGACCGTCCCGTCTGCGTCCTTGTAGAAGACGCTGATGCCGGGCAGCTCTTCGCTCATGTAGCGCTTGTCGGTCGTGATGGTCCCGAAATTGTAATCGATTTCGCCTTTCGCGATCTGATCCTTTGAGAAGGTAACGTCGAAATCCTCATTGAAATCGGTCCCGTGCGACGACACCCATTTGACCTTCCAGCCCATCCGTTGCTTGAAGGGCGCGAGTTCGTTCCACGGTGCGCGCGAGATCAGCGCCATGGCCACATCATGATGGGCAAGGTGTTGATTGGGGCCATCGATCTGGTCGGCGAAGAACGAGCAGCCGTGACATCCTTCCTTCCAGCCGGGCGCGAACATGAAGTGATAGACGATCAGCTGGCTGCGTCCGCCGAACAGGTCCGAGAGGGTTTCGCGGCCGTCCGGCCCGTCGAACATGTAGGGTTTTTCGAGCTTCACCCAGGGCAAGTCGCGGCGCGCCTGACTGAGGCTGTCATTCAGCCGCGTCAGTTCCTTTTCCTTCGTGAGAAGGCTCAACCGCGCAGCGCGCCATTCATCGCGCGAAACAACTTGATGCTGTGTCATGCCGTCTTTCTTTCGTCCTGTTGCGGGAAAAAGTGGAAGTAAGGCTGTGCCTCCTCCAGCGCGCGGGCGAATGAGGGGCGTTGCATGAGACGCGCGAGATAGGCGGACGCGTTTGAATAGCTGTCAGCCAGCGGCAACACCTTGTCGGCATAGAACAGCGCCGGGGCGGCCGCGCAATCGGCCATGCTGAATTCATGATCCACGGCCCAGGTTTGCTTGACCATGTCCCGCTCGATCATGCCGTAGGCGGTGGACAGCCGTGCCTCGGCCTGGGCCACGCCGAGTGGATCCTTCTGGTCCGCCGGGCGCAGCCGGTCGCCGACAATCGTCTGCATCGGCAGCTGCAGATAGAGATCGTAGAAGCGATCCTGCAGGCGGATTTGCAGGGCGCGATCGGCGTCATCGGGGATGAACCGGGTCTTACCGGGATAATGCCGATCCAGATATTCGATGATGATGCTGGTCTCCGGAATGGTCTCGTTTCTCGCTTCATCGCGCAGCACCGGAAACTTGCCGATCGGCCATAGCTTGCGCAGCGCGTCCGCCTGCGCCTCGTTGCCGAAGTCGACGATCTGTGGCGTGAACGGCGTGTCGTTCTCGTAAAGCGCGATCAGCGTCTTCATGCAGAAGGACGATAGCGGATGGAAATAGAGCGTCAGCGACATGCTATTGTCCTCTGGTGAAAACGACGTGCGTGGCGTTCGGCGTCGTGACGTGCTCGCTGCAGCGATAGCCGAGCTTGGGAAGATCGATCCCGGCAAACAGATGCTCGCCGGTGCCGAGCAGGACGGGCGAGATGGTAAGATGCATCTCGTCGACAAGGCCTGCTTCCAGATATTGCCTTATCGTCGCAGCGCCGCCGCCGACGCGAACATCCTTGCCGTTCGCCGCCTCGGTTGCGCGCTTCAGCGCCGCATGAATGCCGTCGGTGACGAAATGGAAGGTCGTTCCGCCATCCATGGTGAAAGAGGCGCGCGGGTGTCGGGTCAGCACGAAGACGGGACAGTGGTAAGGCGGGTTATCGCCCCACCAGCCTTTCCATTTGTCGTCCGGCCAATCGCCGCGGATCGGGCCGAACATGTTGCGGCCCAGGATCCACGCGCCGACATTGTCAAAGCCGCGTGCCGCGAAGGCATCGTCGATGTCGGTTGAGCCGCCGTCCTGTCCGATGATCGTGCGGAAGGTGCGGGTCTGACGCATCCAGTCGTGCAGGGTCTCGGCGCCAGCCCCGAGCGGCTTCTCGAGGCTTTGATCGGGGCCGGCGCCATAACCGTCGAGGGAGATCGTAAAGCTGCTGACACGGAGCCTGGACATCTGCGGCTTTCTCCCTTTTTCGGCCGATACTAGGCCGCAACGCCCTGCTGCGCTTGCGGTCCGGCATCAAGCATCGCCTGACTGCTCATCGGATCGAATGGCGCCGAGCAATGGTCATGCGCGACCAGCCATTGTCCGTCGATCTTGCGCAGGCACACCGTCGAACGCAGCCATGACGAATGCTGGCTGCCGCTCTTGCTGGTGCAGCCGCAATGCATGATCATGTGACAGAATGCGACGTTCTCATCCGCCGTGACGGACAGCTCATGCACGTCGATGACGGCCGGCGCCACCATGTGCGAGAAGCACATATCCAGATGCTTCGCGTATGTATCGATGCCCCTGAACTGGAAGGCCGAGTGGCAGTCATACGACACCATGTCCGGCATGTAACAGGCGCGAAGCGCGTCCAGATCCATGTCCCGGCTGGCGTCGAGCCATTTGTCGAGATGCGCGCGGATGGCGGTTTCGTTGTCGCTTGCGGTCATTGCGTTTCCTCTCCTGTTCTAAAGCTGGTTTAGCGCTTGCGCCGATAATGGGCGGTCATGAACTTGATCCATTGACCATCCGGGCCTTGGATCTGCGATGACAGGATCCAATGGTCCTTGTTCTCGATGGTGACGATGTCCTGATAGGGCACGATCGTCCCGTCGCCGGTCATGCTCGGACCTTCGGTGTCGAGCGTCAGCACCTTGCCGGACGCGTCGCGGGTGCCCTCGTAAATCCACATGCGGGTCATCATCGAAGCGACGAAACTGCCGACAAAGCGTTGCTTCTGCGGGTCATAGCCGAGCGTGATGATGCTGTTCATCATGCCGCCGCCGGGCATTTCGCCCGTACCTTCGCTGACATACCAGAGGCCACCGATCGAACGCGTGCTGCATTGGCCGGTATTCTTCATCGGCGGCTGGTCCGGGGCCACGAGGCATTCGCCTTCGAACTCCCAATCGCCAACCAGTTGCTGCAGCCACTCGTGCTCCTGTTGCGGCTTGGCCATCATGGCGCATTCGGCAGTGTTGGTCATATCGGCGGTGTCGGTCATGGCGTTTCCTTTTCGCTTGCTTGTGAAGTCTTGTCGGGTTGGCTGGCTACTGATCGCGCTTATTTTTCGGCCAGGGATTTGGTCTCTGCGAGGGACTTGAGGCTGGCGAGGCCCTGCTCGAACGCGCCGCCAAGGTCCTTCTCCATGTTGAAGAACAGGCACATGACCTTGGCGATCAGGTTCATCTGTCCGCGCATGCTCCAGGTCAGCGCGGTTCCGTTGTCCTGAGGGGCCAGCGCAAACTCGATGATGTTATGCCCTTCCATAGGCTTTCGCATGTCGAGGTTCAGCGTGATCTTGGATGGCGTGGCGTCAACGATGCTGAGTTTGCCGGCGCCGACCTTGCTGTTGCCTTCCCATTCGAGCGCCGAGCCGACGCCGGTGTCCGGGCCGGTGAAGGTGCGCTTCAGGTTGGGATCCTGGCGTTCGAACGGCGACCATTCGGCGCCGCGCCGCAGGTCGGTGAGTATGGCGTGCACCTTGTCCGTCGGCGCGTTGATCAGCGTCGCGCGCTGAATGCGGAACGTATCGGGCTGGGTCGAGGCATAGAGCACGATGCCGACGACCGCGACGACGAGGACGACTGCAATGATAAGAAATATCTTGAGCATGATGATCTCCTGACCAGGATAAGTGCTTACGCTTTGGCAATCTCAGGGGCGGCCCAGGTATTCGTCGAGCTTGTCGAAGGTGCCGCCGAAACCCTGCTGCATTGAATCGAACATGCCGATGAAGGTCTGATGTTCGGCTCCCGACGCATTGATCGGGCGACCGCGCAAGGTCAGATGGGTCGTCTCCCCGTCCTCCGTCAGCGTCATTGTATTCTGAATTTCCAGCGGCCAGGTGTCGCGAATTTCCGGGAAGGGTGCGCGGGTAATGCCGCCGTCGCTATCGGAGAACGAACTGACGAACACGATGCGCTCGGGCGCCGCAATGTCGCGATAGACGAAGCGGCCGTACATGTCGTGACCCGGCTGGAACTGCATTGCGTAGTGAAAGACGCCGCCCGGCTTGAAGTCGAATGTGATGACGCGGATGGTGCAGCCCTTCGGCCCCCACCATTGCGCGAGTTGCTCCGCGTCGGACCATGCGCGCCATACCCTCTCGCGCGGTGCGCGCAGCGTCCGGGTGATGACGAGCTCCTGCCGGGTGTCGAGCATGTTCGAACTCTCCGTGCTGAATGTGCTGAGGTCAGGCTTTCGCCAGCGGATGCGCGAAGCTCCAGGCGTGGCCGAACGGATCGAGCACCTGGCCGTAGCGATCACCCCAGAAGGCGTCCATCGGCGGCATCATGACGACGGCGCCGGCATCGACGGCGCGCTGCACGGCCGCGTCGCAATCGGGGACGTTGAGATGCAGGACGAACGTGCTGACGCCGGCCGTCTTGGGCGCAACGATCTTGCCGCCGCTGCACTGTTCGCGGAATTCGGGGAAGTCATCCATCAGATAGATCTGCGAGCCGTTGACGATGATGGCGGCATGCATGAGCCGTTTGCCATCCTCTGCCGGCATGCGCATGACTTCCGTCGCGCCAAACGCGGTCTTGTAGAACTCGATCGCATCGGCGGCGCCTTCGACGACGAGGTGCGGGACGACGCCTTGCTGCACGACAACGCTCTGGGATTGTTCGGTCATGATGGTCTCCTCGCCTGTGCTCAATCTCGGCACGCAATCTCATTCGGGCGCGCACATGCGCGTCCGTTCGGATATTGCAGTCTGACTTCCGTTACGAAGCGTCGATCACAGATCGACGAAACTCTTGAATCCGCCCCAGAACATGCGCTTGGTATCGAAGGGCATTTTCTTCGGATCCATCATGTCGGTCAGGCGGGCGTCCTTCATGACCTTTTTCATGATGGAGTCGCGTTGCTTGCGTGACTTGTAGGTGATCCAGGAAAAAACGACGACTTCGCCCTTCTTGAGCTTCACGCTTTGCGGAAACGAGGTCGTCTTGCCAGGCTTCACGTCGTCGGCGACGCATTCGTGGTAATCGATGGCGCCGTGATCCTTCCAGACCTGGCCGGCAATCTTGGCGATGCGTCCGTATTCCTTCAGCTTCTTCTTCGGCACCGGCACTACAAATCCGTCGACGTAAGGCATCCGTGACTCCCTGAAAGTGATCGGTCTGCTTGGCAAAGAATCTATTTTGAGTGACAGCAATCGGCCGGTTCGGCATTCCATCGGCCATTGGAGGCGACATCGCCCGCGGCCCCATAGCGATCATGATGCCGCACCCAGTCCGTCAGACTGAAATTGGGGCCATTCTCGTTGCGGCCCTTCGGCGTCATGTCGAGGAACATGTAGCTGCCGAGCACCTCTTCCGCGCCACGGCCGAAGGCCGAATAGGTGTGGAACACGTCGCCATTGTCGTCCTTGTAGAAGACGCTGAAGCCGGACAGGTCTTCCAGCGGCACGGCGGTTTCCTGGTAATTGTAGGTGGCGGTTCCATTCGCGACCTGCTCCGGCGTGAACGAAACGTCGAAGTCATAATTGAAGTCGCTGCCGCCGGATGACACCCATGGGAAGAGCCACCCCATGCGCGTCTTGAACGCCTCGATTTCGGCCAGCGGTGCACGTGCGACCGCGACAAAGGTGACGTCATGGTGCTCGATATGTTTCAGCGCACCATCGACGTGATCGGATTCGAAGGAGCATCCGACGCAGCCTTCCTTCTGGCCCGGCGCCAGCATGAAATGCTTGATGATGAGCTGGCTGCGTCCGTCGAACAGATCGGCCAATGACTTCTGGCCTTGCGGCGTGTCGAACAGATAGGTCTTCTCGATCCTGACCCATGGCAATGCGCGACGCTTGGCGCTGATGCGGTCGCGCATCCGGGTCATTTCCTTTTCTTCGGCAAGCAGGGCCTTGCGTGCTTCGAGCCAGGCCTCGCGCGAGACGACGCTGTGATCGCTGATTGCGGTCTTGCTGGTCATCATGGCCTCCGTCATGGGTTCGCGGTTTGTGGGGTGGCGAACAAGGCTTCCAGTTTGTTGAGCGTGCCGGTCCAGCCGCCTTCGTGACCGTCGCGGGCCGCCTCGTCGAAGAACTTCTCATGATGAAGCGTCAGCAGCGAGCCTTCGCCGTCGCGCTTGATCGTTACGGTGACCAGCGACTCGCGCTCCTTCATCGTGTGCCAGGCCCAGGTGAAGACCAGCTTCTCATTCGGCACGACCTCGCGATAGACGCCGCCGACCTGATGATATTCGCCATTCTCCGTGTGGAAGCCGATGTCGAAGCTCCCGCCGACGCGCAGATCGATCTCCGCCTTGGTGACAGGTCCCGCATCGGGACCGAACCATCGCACTATTTTTTGCGGGTCGGTCCAGGCGGCGTAGACTTTTTCGGCCGGCGCATTGAGACGACGTTTGAGGGTGAGGCTTGGTTTGACGGCGTCGGCGGATTGGGCGAGGGCCATGAGTCTTTCTCCACAAAAGCGGCGAGACGATCGAGTTGCTGCGACCAGAACTGCGCGTACCGGTTCAACCACCGCATGGCGTCCTCCATGGGCGCTGCTGTCAGTTCGCATGAGACAACCCGACCAGCTTTCGAACGGTGGATCAACTTGGCATCCGACAGCACATCGAGATGCTTCATGATGGCCGGCAGCGACACCGGGAAAGGTTTTGCAAGTTCGCTGACGGACATGCCGTCCTGTTCGGCAAGCCGCGCCAGAATGGCGCGGCGTGTCGGATCGGAAAGTGCCGCAAACGTCGCGTTCAGGCTGT
>JAEYVN010000134.1 GCA_023431725.1 Pseudomonadota bacterium | reverse complement strand
TCCGCACCGGCATTGTAGCCACGCGTTTCAGGATGTCCCGTACCTGGGCGCGGGCGGGCTCGATACCATGGCCGGTATCCAGAACAAAATTGGCGCGTTTGCGCTTTTCGGCATCGGGCATCTGCTTCGCCAGCAGGGCTTCGAATTTCTCGATCGTCATCCCCGGCCGCTCGAGCACGCGTTGACGCTGGACCGCCGCGTCGGCGGACACCACCACCACCGCATCCACCAGGGCCTCGCCGCCGGTTTCGTAAAGAAGCGGAATGTCGAGAACGGCGACTTTGCTGCCGCCGGCCTTTGCTGCCGCGAGAAAATGATCGCGCGATCTGGACACGAGCGGATGCACGATGGCTTCGAGCCGTTTCAATGCATCGGGGTGTCCGACAACCATCCTGGCGAGCTTCTGGCGATCGACCTTGCCGTGCGCCGTCGATCCCGGAAAGGCGGCCTCGACGAGCGGCACCGCTTCGCCTTCATAGAGCGCATGCACGGCCGCGTCGGCATCATGCACCGGCACGCCCTCCTCCGCGAAAAGCTGTGCCGTCGTGCTCTTCCCCATGCCGATCGAGCCGGTCAGGCCGAGAACAAACATGCGAAACCCATGCGAAATCTATGACGGGAGGAACGACTTGCGCCGCAGGAATTCCAGCAGCGGCAGAAGCGGCATGCCGAGGATGGTGAAGTAATCGCCTTCGACCCGCTCGAACAGATGAATGCCGAGCTTTTCGAGCTGATAGGCACCGACGCTCTCGGTCACCGTAGGTCCGGCTGCCTCGATATAATTGTCGATGAACTTGTCGGAGAAATCCCGCATCCGCAGGCGGGCCGTATCGACCACCTTGAACAGAACGGAGCCGTCCTGCACCAGTGTCACGGCCGAGTGCAGTGTGTGGGTTTGGCCGCGCAGCAGACGCAATTGCTCGCGGGCTTCGTCAATACTGGCGGGCTTGTTGAAGCGCTTCGATCCCATCGCCAGTGTCTGGTCCGCGCCGACGACGAGACGCGACGGCGCCTTGAACGACACCGCGCTCGCCTTTTCCCAGGACAGGATCAAAGCCAGCTCATCGGGATCGCGTTCGCGGCCGTTCAGGCTGCGTTCGATGGCACGCTCGTCGACCTGGGCCGGAATGATTTCCACCGGAATGCCGGCCGCGCTGAGCATGGTTCGGCGCGCGAAACTCTTCGAAGCGAGTACGAGGGGCGCGGGGGCGGACCAGAACAGCATCAGATCACCGGAGCGCGGCGTTTTTCGGAGAGAAGCTGCAGAACGGCAGCAGCGGTCTCTTCGATCGAGCGGCGCGAGACATCAATCAACGGCCAGTTGTTTCGTGCGCACAGCTTGCGGGAGAAGGTGATTTCCTCGGCCACCGACTGTTTGTCGATATAGGAGGCATCATCCTGATGTGCGCGCAACCCGAGCAGCCTGTTTTGCCGGATCTGCACGATGCGCTCCGGACTGGCGAATAACCCCACGACCAGCGGCTTCGTCAAGCTTTGGAGCTGTGGTGGTACGGGCACGCCGGGAACCAGCGGGTAATTGCCGGTCTTCACGCCGCGATTGGCGAGATAGATCGAGGTCGGCGTCTTCGACGTGCGCGATACGCCGACCAGCACGACATCGGCCTGTTCGAGGTCATCGACGTGCTGCCCGTCATCGTGCAGCATGGTGTAATTGAGCGCATCGATCCGCTTGAAATATTCCGCATTCAGCGTGTGCTGTGCGCCGACCCGCGGCGTGGTTGTGGCGCCGAGATAGGACTGGAATACGCGCAGCACCGGACCGAGGATCGAGCGGCAGGGCAGGCTCAGCTCGGCACATTTCTTCTCCAGCCGTTCGATCAGTTCGTCATCGAGCAGCGTGTAGAGAACGATTCCCGGCGCTTCCTCGATTTCGGAGAGAACACGGTCGAGCTGCTTCTGGGTCCGGATCAGCGGATAGACATGCTCGATCGGCGAAATATTGGCGTATTGCGCGGCGGCCGCATGGGCGACCGTGGTCAGCGTCTCTCCGGTGGAGTCAGAGACCAGATGCAGGTGAAAGTAGCTGGGGCTGCGTTGCGGCAAGTGTCGTCCAGACTGGGTTTTGCACGGTATGAATTGTGCGGTCCTGGGGAGAAGGCCATGGGGGGCTGGAAAGCGCAAGCCGCGGAACCTGGCGGCCCGCAAATCCGTCCACACAGCTGCCCGGTTGGACAGAATCCGGGAAATTTGATGATGGTGGTGTTGAAACGGGACAAGGTTCCATCCTGCCGGGACAAGGCCGGAATGAATCCTTTCGACTCAAGATCTTGCGGGATGTGGACGAATGTGGACAGCGTACGATGAAGAGCGGGGATATGTGGAGACGGTATCAATAGACTGGGGTCATCGATTCATGAGTCCAGTCCACGGCTAAACAAAATCCGTAAGGAAGATTCTTAGATTCTAGATTTGAAGGATGGCCCGTGGTGAGCGCGTCTGTGAACAAACCCCTGCTCAATGTGCTGAACGGTCAGCGCCAGAAGATTCCGCCGGTCTGGATGATGCGGCAGGCCGGGCGTTATCTGCCCGAATATCGCGCCACCCGAGAAAAGGCCGGCTCAATCCTCAATCTCTGTTTCAACCCCGAGCTGGCCGCCGAAGTAACGCTGCAACCGATCAAAAGGTTCGGCTTCGATGCAGCGATCTTGTTCTCCGACATCTTAGTAATTCCTTACGCGCTGGGCCGCCGGCTGGAGTTTGTCACAGGAGAAGGGCCCAAACTCGATCCGATCACCGATCCGCAGACCGCGCAGGACATCCGGCGGGAGGTCGATCACGGCGTGCTGGGCCCGATCTATGAAACGATCCAGCGGGTCAAAACGGATCTGCCGCCCGAGGTGACCTTCCTCGGTTTTTGCGGCGCGCCGTGGACGGTGGCGACCTACATGATTGCCGGCCGCGGGACGCCCGATCAGGAGCCGGCGCGGATGTTCGCCTATCGGCATCCGGATGCGTTCAACGACCTGATTCAGGTCCTGGTCAAGGCGTCATCCGAATATCTGATCCGGCAATTCAAGGCCGGCGTCGACGCGGTGCAGATCTTCGACACCTGGGCGGGCATTCTGCCGCCGGAAGAATTCGCGCGCTGGTGCATCGGCCCGGTGCGGCAGATCATTCTCAATGTGCGCGATGAAATCCCGAACGCGAAGATCATCGCCTTTCCGCGTGGTGCCGGATCCGCGCTCGAGCGCTATGTCACCGAACTGCCGATCGATGCCGTCGGTCTCGACTGGATGATCGACAAGACCTTTGCGCGCGAGCGCATTCAGACGCTCAAGCCGGTGCAGGGCAATCTCGATCCGATGGCGCTGATCGCCGGCGGCCGTGCGCTCGATGAATCGGTCGATGCGGTGATGCGCGCATTTTCCGATGGGCCGTTCATCTTCAATCTCGGCCACGGCATCACGCCGCAAACGCCGATCGCCCATGTCGAACAGATGCTGAAGCGGGTGCGGGGGTAGGTTTTCTGAACAGGAGTGAGATCGTCATTCCGGGACGGCGCATCGCTGGCAAGTTTACGCGT
>JAEYVN010000364.1 GCA_023431725.1 Pseudomonadota bacterium | reverse complement strand
GACGTGCGAGGCGCAATCCAACGCGCGCCGGAATGGGCAGCAAGGTCGGATCGACCTGACTGAAAACGCCTTCGCGAGCGAACACATAATTCGCGCGCAGCAGCCGAAACGAATAGGTGAGGGCGGAGATCACGTGTCAATTCGCAAGAGGTTGTCGTAGAGGATGGCGGCGCAGCTCACAGGCGCCAGCCCGAATGCAGGGCGACCATGCCGCCCGTCATCTTCGTATAGGAGCCGCGTGCAAAGCCGGCATCCCGCATCATCGATGCGAACACTTCAGGCTTCGGAAATTTGCGGATCGACTCGACGAGATACCGATAGGACTCCGCATCACCCGTGACCACGCGCCCGATCGCCGGAATCGCGTTGAAGGAATAGAAATCGTAGATCGCATCGAGGCCCGGCACATCGACCGAAGAAAATTCCAGACACAGGAAATGTCCGCCCGGTTTCAGCACGCGATAAGCCTCACGCAGGGCGGCATCGATGCGCGGGACGTTGCGGATACCGAAGGCAATGCTGTAGGCGTCGAAAGTGCGGTCCGGCAGCGGCAGCTTCTCGGCATTCGCTTCGACGAAGGTCAGCGCATAATCCAGACCGCGTTTTTCCGCGCGCTCGCGCCCGACTTCCAGCATGCCGCTGTTGATGTCGAGAATGGTCGCATGGGTGCCGGCGCCGCCGGCCTCGATCACCCGGAAGGCGATATCGCCGGTGCCGCCCGCGACATCGAGCAGCCGGAAATCGCGGTCGTTCCTGGGCGGGTTGATCGCCGTGACCAGCGCGCTCTTCCAGGCCCGGTGCAGGCCGGCCGACATCAGGTCGTTCATCAGGTCATAGCGGCGCGCGACCGAGTGGAAGACGCTGTCCACCAGTTCCTGCTTCTCCTCCAGCCTGATCCGCCGGAAGCCGAAATCCGTCTCGTTGGTGGTCTGTTCGCTCATGGTTTTTCCTGTGCGCGGGACGATAGCCTAGCCGGGTGACGCAGGCTACAAAGCCTCTCCGCTCTCGTTAACAGGACCTGCCAGCCCGGATATCCGGCCGTGACCGTCACATTCAGCCCCGCCGTTCCGATTTTCCGTATCTTTTCGGTTGAGAAAGCCCGGGAATTCTATCTCGATTTCCTCGGCTTTACGCTCGACTGGGAACACCGGTTTGAGGATGTTGCGCCGGTTTATATGCAGGTCTCACGCGGGCCGCTAGTGCTGCATCTCAGCGAACATCATGGGGATGCCACACCGGGATCGACGGGCTATGTCCGCATGCGCGGCGTGCGCGACTATCACCGCGAGATCAGTGCCAAGAACTATCCCTATCTGCGTCCCGGCGTCGAAAGCCGCGACTGGGCCGAGGCCGAGATGACGGTTACGGATCCGTTCGGAAATCGCATCCGGTTCGGCGAAATGCCGGCTTCGAAAGACTGACGATATGCCTGAATTACCCGAAGTTGAAACCGTCCGCCGCGGCCTCGTCCCGGTCATGGAGGGGGCGCGATTCACCAAGGTCGAAGCGCGGCGCGGTGATCTGCGCTGGCCGCTGCAGAAGGATTTCGTGGCCCGGCTGGAGGGTAAAATTGTCACCGGCCTTGGCCGCCGGGCCAAATACATCCTCGCCGATCTGTCGTCAGGCGACGTGCTGGTCATGCATCTGGGCATGTCCGGCTCATTTCGGGTGCTGGCGTCCGGCGAGGAGGCGATGCCGGGTGATTTCCACCACCAGCGTTCGAAGCTCGCCGCCCATGACCATGTGGTCTTCCACATGTCGAATGGCGGCGTTGCGACCTTCAACGATCCGCGCCGCTTCGGTTCGATGAAGATCGTGCCGCGCGCTGAACTTGACGACGAGCCTTTGCTGCGATCGCTCGGGCCGGAGCCGCTCGGCAATGCCTTCGATGCGGCCATGCTGGCCAAGGCCTGCGAGGGCAAGAAAACGAACCTCAAGGCAGCATTGCTGGATCAGCGCATCGTCGCCGGCCTTGGCAATATCTATGTCTGCGAGGCCCTGCACCGTTCGCATCTCTCGCCGAAGCGCAAGTCCTCGACGATTGCGGGACGAAAAGGCGATCCGCACGATCGCGCGGTCGCGCTGGTTGCCGCGATCCGTGACGTGTTGAACGAAGCAATCGTCGCCGGTGGCTCATCGCTCCGCGATCATCGCCGCACGGACGGCGAACTCGGATATTTCCAGCATTCCTTCCGCGTCTACGATCGCGAAGGCGCAGCCTGCCCGACCCCCGGATGCACCGGCATCATCAAACGGATGGTGCAGAGCGGACGCTCGACGTTCTATTGCCCGGTTTGTCAAAAGTAGGAACGGGTCGTCACGCGGCCTTTTGCTTGCTGGATCGGCGCTCGTTCAGCGAGGCGAGAACGTCATCGGCCTGCTTTTTGTAGGAACGATGCAGGTTCTCCAGATCCTTGTCGGACAGGTCTTCCGCGGTGGCCAGTTTGTTGTCGGCACCGCGCAGGCAGACGATCAGTTCCGCAAGCTTCACCTGCATCGCAGCCGTATCCCGGTTCTGCGTATTCTGAATCAGAAATACCATGAGGAAGGTGATGATCGTGGTCGAGGTGTTGATCACCAATTGCCATGTGTCGCTGAAGCCGAAGAGGGGGCCGCTGACAGCCCAGATGATGACGACGGCTGTCGCAAGGAGGAACGTCACCGGCTTTCCCGCCCAGTGTGAAATGACGTAGGCAGCTCGGGAAAACCAGCCTTGCTCCGATGATATGTCGCGCCGTCCTGCATGCTCCTTCAGATGATACGATGCGGTCTGTGACGGCTTTGTCTTTGTCGTTCTTTTTGGAGCCATCCGGGTCTCTCCCAGATCCTGCGAGATGTACATCTTAACGGCACATCGTCGTCAGCGGTTCCTCGCCGGAACCGATGGATCATCTTGTTGGTTCTCCCGTCACGGCATTCCGTTCAAGGGAGACATTTCATGTTTGGCTGGGCTTTGACGTTTCTGGTGGTGGCGTTGATCGCTGCCGTCCTGGGCTTTGGCGGTATCGCCGCCTTTGCGGTGGATATCGCGAAGATTGTTTTCTTCGTTGCAATCATCCTGTTCGTGATCTCGGCCTTGATCGGCCTGTTCAGAGGGCGCTCGCCAACTGTTTCGTAGTGGCGCCGCTACAAACAAGAAAAAACGCCGTGTCCCGAAGGCACGGCGTTTTTTCTATGATCCACGATTGTTTCAATCGTTGCCGATCAGTACCGCACGCGTGGCGTGATCGGGGCCGAATTCATCAACGTTGTCGACCTGCAACAATTTGGCAAGCCGGCTGCGCGCGCGGTTCACGCGGCTCTTGATCGTGCCGACCGCGCATTCACAGATGTCAGCAGCTTCTTCATAGGAGAAGCCCGATGCGCCGACCAGGATGAGAGCCTCGCGCTGCTCTGCCGGCAACTGAGAGAGAGCGGCACGGAATTCCTGAAACTCCACCCGGCCAATCTGGTCCGGATGCGACTTCAGCGTTTCAGCGAAGCTGCCATCCGAATCCTCGACCTCTCGCCGCCGCTTCCGATACTCCGAGCGGAAGAGATTGCGCAGGATCGTGAACAGCCAGGCCGGCATATTGGTGCCCGGCTGGAAGGAATGGATGTTGGCGAAGGCGCGCAGGATCGTTTCCTGCACCAGATCGTCGGCGCGATCGACATTGCCCGACAACGATATGGCGAAGGCGCGCAAGCTTGGGATGGCAGCCAGAATCTGGTCGCGGAGAGCTGGATCGACATTCATTCGGATTTCCCCTCCGACGGTTTGTCGAGCTGTTTGAGGAGCTCCGCAAAGCGATCAGGCACTCCTTCCTGCACCACATCGTCATAGATGGCGCGCAGTTGCTGACCGATCTTGGCCTGTATCTCCCGGTTAAGACCGGAAGCATTCTTCTGGTTCGGGGCGTCCGGCTGCATGGATGGAGATGGTCCTGGTTTGCGTGTTCTCATTTCGTCCTCGTCCGGCGTAGATCGTCGTCACCGGTCCCCAGTACGTCTGGTCGTAATGCGGCATTATTTAAAAGGTTCCGGGACCGGGAACTTTTTTTGCTAAGGTTCGTTGGAGAGCAGTTTTCAGGGTCCAACGGGAGGGATTTCGTGTCCGCTTCGCAAGCAATTGCTCCATATCTGCCGTTCCTGCGCCGTTATGCCCGCGCATTGACCGGCAATCAGACATCCGGCGACGCTTATGTCGCGGCGGCGCTGGAGGCGCTCATCGAAGACACCTCGGTGCTCGACACGGCCTCGTCCCCCCGCGTGGCGCTGTACCGCCTCTTCAGCAAAATCTGGAATTCGGTGGTGGTTAACGCCAAGGGTGGGCCAGACGATAATACCTTGCCGGCCGAGCAGCGGCTGAGCCAGATCACTCCGAAGCCGCGTCAGGCCTTTTTGCTGGTCGCGCTGGAAGGGTTTTCGGAGGCGGATGCGGCCAGCATCCTCGGTGTCGATATCCCCACGCTTCGCCAGCTGGTCGAGGAGTCCGGTCGCGAGCTTGCCGCCGAGATCGCGACCGATGTGCTGATCATCGAGGACGAACCGTTCATCGCGATGGACCTCGAAGGTCTTGTCGAAAGCCTCGGTCATCGTGTGCTGGGTGTGGCCCGCACGCATTCCGAGGCCGTCACGCTGGCCAAGGCGAAGCGTCCGGGCCTGATCCTGGCCGATATCCAGCTGGCCGATGGCAGTTCGGGGCTTGATGCGGTGAACGAAATGCTGCGCTCGTTCGAAGTGCCGGTGATTTTCATCACGGCGTATCCGGAGCGCTTCCTGACCGGTGAGCGTCCCGAACCGGCATTCCTGATCGCCAAGCCGTTCCAGCCGGCCACCGTCTCGGCGGTGATCAGTCAGGCGCTGTTCTTCGAACGCAATGCGCGCCGCAGAGAGCGCCGGGCGTCCTGAGGAACGATCTTAAAGGGGAAGCGAGCCAAGGAGAAACGGCCGGACATTTTGTCCGGCCGTTTTATCTGGCGATCAAGTTTGATTCACCGCACAGCTAGTGCTTTTCGGCGGTCTTCCGCGAGCCCATCGAAAACCCGAGCAGCAAGGCTTCGATCACCATCGCAATGCGCTGGTCGCGGGTCAGGTTTGCAGTTTCCTCGGCAACGTCCTCGACCGGCGCGGGCTTTGGCGCGTGGTGACCGATCATTCGGGGGCCGAAATAGCCGATAACGGCGATCAGCAGAAGTGCTACCGCGATGATGGTACGGGCGAGGATCGGCCCCAGCAGGGCTTCGAGTGCCAGCATTGCAGCTGAGGCTCCGTAGAACAAGGCGCCGATCGCAGCTGCAATGGCAATGACAATCGAAACCACCTGCCGACGGATAGCCGTTACGGGACCGTCCAGCGCATTGCCGACAAGATCCGATATGGACACCGGTGTCACTCCCGGGGGCGTACCAGCCCTGCAATGAACCCTATTCCGGCGGCAATGGCGAGCGTGAGAAACGGCCGCTGATCGATTTCGGACACAATACGCTTGAGCGCTTGGTTGCCGAACCGCGCCACATCGTCGCTGGCCGTTTTGGCTGTGTCCTGCATGTGTCCGGTGACCTGCCCGGTCAGGCCGGAAATGGCATTCATCACCACATCATTCGCGCCTTGCGCGGCATGTGCTGCACCCTGCTTGGTAATGCGGTTCAATCGGTCGATCTTTGCTTCCAGTGAAGCGATCATGTCGTCGATTTCAGCACGCATGGCGGCGACGTCATCGGCGACCGCTTCCCGCATGACGCTTCGTGGCCGCGATGCTGTTTTCCGGCGTCGTTGGCTGGAGCCGTTTCGGCGGCTGGTTTTGGTCGGTGTCGCCGTCGTTTCCATTCGCGCCTGCCCTCGTGCCATCGCAGAACCTCCGCAGTGTGGTTGTCGTTGCATTTGAATTCAGGCAACGCGTTGGAACCTGCATTGTTCCAAAAGCGTTAGAATGGCCGGCTCATGAAAAAGGCGCAGCCAGCATGTCTGCTGACTGCGCCATGAAACTAGCCGACCGAGCACGAGGGGGAGGGGATGACGGCCGGCTTCAGATGTAATGCTAACGGAGATAGATCGTTCCGCTGCCCGATATAAACGCATGAACAATTCAAAGAATATTTCCGCGTTGTGCGAGGAAACCTTGCGCGCATTCCGAGTTGGAACCGCAGACGATAAGCTTGACCATCGATATCCCGGTGTCGACCGGCGTCGAAGCATTTACGGTCAAGCGTTGGCGCCCTCGTAGGACAGACAGCGCAGGGCTATCCAGAAAGACGAAGCATTGGTGAAGAACGTCCGGGGGACAGGTGGGAAACGCAGGTCGGAAAGTGGGAGGAACTCTCCCGCTAGCCGCATCTCCTTGCGTGATTCGCTTCAGTCCTTGCGCAAAGCAAAATCATCGTCGTCCAAACCTGCGCTGTTCAAGTCTGCAACGTCCAAGTCTGCATCGTCCAAATCAGCATCGTCCAAGTCTGCGTCTGCGTCATCCAGATTCCAGACTGAATCAGCGAGACTGGCTAGCGCAAAGCTCGCAAATGTTGCCAAGCGCGCATCGGCAAGCACGGCTGGCCGGATGAAGGCGTCGCTGCTGGAGGCCAAGCTCGAACTCGAGCGCAAAAGGCATGCGCAGACACGCCGACGATTGGCGCAGGCGCGCAAGGACATGGCGCGTCAGACAACCGAATGCGACGAACTGAAGCAGCGCATCGACATTTCGTTCAGCGGTGCGCAAATCCATGCGTTTTCCCAGGATCGCGATCTTCGGTACCTCTGGGTCGCCGGACCGCATGGCGACGAGGCCGCGACCCGCATGGTCGGCAAGACGGACGAAGAATTGTGGTCGTCGCCGGAATTGCAGGCCGCAGTTGCGGTCAAGCGGCGCGTGCTGGAGACCGGCATCCCTGAGGACTGCGAGGTCTCGTACATCACGCCGGAACGCCGCGCCTTGTTCGCGCTTCACATCGATCCGGTTTTCGGCGCCAGTCGATCCGTGAAGGGGATCCTCTGTACCGCAGTCGATGTCAGCCGCATTCGGTCGATGGAAAGCGAGCAGCGGCAATTGAATGAAGAATTGGCAACCGCCGTGCAACGCTACGAATTCGGGTTGCGCGGCTCGAATATCACCGTGTTCACGCAAGATACCGATCTTCGATACACGTCGGTCAGCAAGCCGATGTTCGGCCGGGACGTTTCGGAACTGCATGGCAGGAGCGATGACGAGTTGCTGGCCAATTCAAATGCGGCTGCGCTGATTACTTTGAAGCGGAATGTGCTGGAGCAAGGCGCGCCGCTTAACGCCGAGTCGCGCTTCGATATCGACGGTCGCCCGCTCTGGTATGACTTCCATATCGAGCCGATGCGCGATGTGTCCGGTACCTTGATCGGATTGACCGGAGCGGCCGTCGATATCACCGAGCGCAAGGAAGCTGAAGCGCATTTGCGGTTGCTGATGCGGGAGCTGACGCATCGATCGAAAAATCTGCTCGCTGTCATCCAGGCAATGGCGCGGCAGACGGCGCGACACAGCGGCAATATCGGCCTGTTCCTGGAGCGCTTCAGCGCGCGTGTGCAGGCTTTGGCGCGGTCGCATGATCTGCTCGTCGCCGAGGGCTGGCATGGCGCCTCCCTCAGCAATCTCGTTCGGTCACAGCTTGCGCATTATTTGGACGGTGAGGCTCAGCAAATTTCGATCGGCGGCCCCGACATCCAGCTGACGCCGGAAGCGACGCAGAGCCTCGGTCTTGCGTTACACGAACTTGTGACGAATGCCGCCAAGCACGGTGCGTTGTCCAAATCTTCCGGCCGCGTCCAGATCACCTGGCAGACATTGTCTGCCGACGGGGGTGTGGAATTGTTATGGCGCGAAAGCAGGGGACCAAGGGTAAGTACCCCGAAACACCGCGGATTTGGCAGCGTGGTTATCGAGCATAACCTGACGCGGGCGCTCAATGCCGAGGTCAGCCTGGAATTCGCCGAAGAGGGGCTGAGCTGTCGGGTGACCATGCCGCAAAGCCAGCTGGCCGGACGTTGATCGAAACAGCCCGGCGGCACGGAACACCTTTCAGCTTCACGCGTTGATTGGCCGAAATGACATCGGGGCGGGGTGCCGTTCGTTGTCCGCAAATTTAGCTTCAATTGATCGTCAGAAGGAAGCGGTCATGTGGCGTAAAGCAGCGTGCGCCGTCGGCGGCGTAGTAGTGGCGTTTGCGGCGGTTTACGGACTGTCGTCCATCGATACCCAATCCAGCACAGCAAATTTCGATCTCCGATGGTTGTATCCTGCAACCAAGACGGATCGCCTGCCTGTCGTGAAGACGCTGCCGTCACAACCCGTTGTCGCAGCATTCAATGTGCCGGCCGCAAGTACGACGGTTGTGACCAAAGTGCCGACGATGAAGCAGGACCTGCCGCCGAGTAACGTGCAACGCTTCGTTCCGGTCGAGCAGAGCGCTCAAGTGCGTGTGCGCACCATTCCCGTCAGTCCTGTTCGCACGGTGCCGATGGAGGACAAGAAGACGACAACGAAAGAGCGCCTTCCGGTGGGATGCGAGTCGGCCTTCAGCCCTGTGACGATGCCCTCCATGGCGCATATCAGTTCCCGGTGTGACGCGTAATTGACGTTACGATCTGCGGTCAAAAAAAGGGAAAGGCCGGATCTTCTAGGTCCGGCCTTCCTTTCTTTATCAAGCGAATGTTTGATTTTCTCAGATGCGCCCGAGCAGCAACAGGATCAGAACGATCACAAGGATAACGCCGACGATCCCCGACGGTCCGTAGCCCCATCCGCGGCTGTAGCCCCAATTCGGAATGGCGCCGATCAGGATGAGAATCAGAATAATGACGAGAACAGTGCCGAGCGTCATGGGCGTCTCCGGTGTTGATCGTTGTGCTTGCAGTTCGTGACACCAAACAGTCACATTGAGCGATCGCCGGATCGGGTAACATGGCAATCCGACGGCATGATTGAGGCGTCGCCGGTCAACGCATCAAGTTCCACCCGGTTCCTATTTATCGAAAACAACTACTGTTCATGTATTGCGGAACGGTTTTGTCCGCGCATACGTTTGCTACCCCGGCCGCACCCGATGCGGATCGCTCGTAACCTTCGCCAAACGCGATCGGAATAGCTGCATGCGCGCTATCACCGTACTTCCCGGTGTCCCGAATTCTGTCCGGCTCGATGACATTCCCGAGCCGGCGACCTCGGACGGCGAGATTCTCGTTCGTACGCTTGCGCTCGGCATTTGCGGTACGGATCATGAAATCCTGCAAGGACTCTATGGCTCGGCGCCGCCCGGTCACGAACGCCTGGTGCTGGGGCATGAATCGCTGGGGGTGGTCGAAAAGGCGCCGGAGCAAAGTGGATTTGTTGCCGGCGATCATGTCGTCGGTATCGTGCGTCGGCCGGATCCACTTCCCTGTTCATCCTGTGCGGCGGGCGAGTGGGATATGTGTCGCAACGGCGGCTACACCGAACGCGGCATCAAGGATAGGCACGGCTTCGGCTCCGAGCGATTTCGTATTGAGCGTGGCTTCGCGATCAAGGTCGATCGCAAGCTTGGCCTCGCGGCGGTGCTGATGGAGCCCACGAGCATCGTCGCCAAGGCGTGGGACCACGTGGAACGCATCGGCCGTCGCTCGGAGTGGTGGACGGCCGAGACGGTGCTTGTGACGGGCGCAGGTCCGATCGGCCTGCTCGCCGCCATGATGGCGGTTCAGCGTAATCTCAAGGTGCATGTGCTGGATCGCAATGCTGTCGGTCCCAAGCCGGAGCTGATCGCTGCGCTCGGCGCGACCCATCACAAAGGCATGGATACACTGGGCGATCGGCAATTCGACATCGTCATGGAATGCACCGCGGCAACCCCGCTGATCGTGGAAGCGATGAAGCGCTGTGCTCCGTCCGGCATCGTTTGTTTGCTCGGTGTCTCATCGCCCGGGAGCAAGATGGAATTCGATATCGGCGGCCTTAACCGCAAGGTCGTACTGAACAACGAAGTGGTTTTCGGTGCCGTGAATGCCAATCTTGGCCACTATCGCCTTGCTGCCGATGCGCTAAATCGCGCTGACCGAACATGGCTTGACAGTCTCATCACGCGGCGTGTCCCGCTGACCAATTGGCAAGAAGCCTTCACCTCGCACAAGGGCGAGATCAAAGTCGTTCTGAGTTTTTCAGATGTCTAGCCGCTGTTCTGCCTCTCTCTTGCAGAGGCTCTCTTGCAGACAGAACGCGGCCGTTAGAAGAATCCCAGCCACAGAAGCCCCATCAGAACGACGACCAACGCCAAACTCACGACAAGAATAGCCAGAACCGGCCGGTCCAGAAAGCCCTGCCGCGCCTCGACCGGCGTCAGTTCCTCGCGGTCGCTGCCGTGTCGTGATGCCATCAAATATTCTCCCGCTTTCGTGTGACACGCTTTGTTCAGGCGTCATGCCCGGTCGGTAACGTCCGGGGTTCGCGAGCGGTTCCTGCGGCTACTGTCCCATTGCTGTCGGAAAATGATAGTGTTGGCTGCGGGTTCGGGGGTGTCCGCCGGCCGCTTGATTCGTCAGAGGGGGATTGTCCGGTCATGGTATCGACGCTCGTCGTTCTTGGAATTATTGCCGCCATCGTTTTCTGGGGCATTGGGATCTACAACGGTCTGGTGGCGATGCGTCAGCGCGTCAGTCAGGCGTTCGCCGACATCGACGTTCAGCTCAAGCAGCGTCACGATCTCATCCCGAACCTCATCGAAACCGTCAAAGGCTATGCCTCGCATGAGCGGGAGACGCTGGATGCGGTCGTGAAGGCGCGCAATGCGGCGATCGCCGCGCAAGGGCCTGCTGCTCAGGCACAGGCGGAAACAATCCTGAGCGGCGCGCTTCGTCAATTGTTCGCGCTCTCGGAAGCCTACCCGGATCTCAAGGCCAGCGCGAACTTCCAGCAATTGCAGACCGAACTGTCCGATATCGAGAACAAGATCGCGGCAGCGCGCCGGTTCTTCAACAACGCGGTCCAGGAATACAATACCGGCATCCAGAGTTTCCCGGCTGTGCTGGTCGCCGGTTCGCTGGGTTTCCACCCGCGGGAATTCTTCGACCTCGGCGACGCGCGCCCGCAACTTGAGCAGGCCCCGCAGGTGAAGTTCTGAGACCTGTGAAGGTTTGAGGGTGCGGCGGCTCCCGAGGCCGCCGCTGCGGAGCTTTGAACATGGCGGCCTACGGCCTCTACACGCACATCCAGAGCAATCGCCGGCGATCGGCGGTGCTGCTGGTCGGCCTGTTCTTTCTTGTCTATCTGATGGTATTTGCCGGCGCGCTGCTGGCCGAAGGCTTCATGGGCAGCAACAGGAGCATCGACGCCATCCTTGCACTTGCGTGGCGTGACCTGATCGTTGCCCTGCCATTTGCGACCGTCGGCGCCGCGATCTGGGTCGCCATCGCCTGGAAATTCCATCAGACGATGATCGATGCGCTGACCGGCGGACATGCTGTCACGCGCACAGAGCAGCCGCGGCTTTACAATCTTCTCGAAAATCTGTGCATCTCGCGCGGCATTCCGATGCCGAAGCTGAAGATCATGGACAGCAGCGCGCTCAATGCATTCGCGACCGGTCTCAACGAGAAACAATATTCGATCACGGTTACAACCGGCCTTCTCGAACGGTTGGACGATGCCGAGATCGAGGCCGTTCTGGCGCATGAACTGACGCATATCCGCAACGGCGACGTTCGCATGATGGTGATCGCCGTCATCATCGCCGGCGTCATCTCGTTCTTTGGCGAGTTCTTTTTCCGCGTGATGTTCCGGGGCGGTTTGCGCAGCGGCAGGCGCTCGTCAGGTAGCGGTGACAGCAGGAAGGGGGGCGGCGCGGCCATCGCGATTTTGATAGCGGTCGTGATCATCGCGGTGGCGTGGTTTCTGTCGCTGGTGATCCGATTTGCGTTATCGCGATCGCGCGAGTTTCTGGCCGACGCCGGCGCCGTCGAACTGACGAAGAATCCGGACGCCATGATCATGGCGCTGCGCAAGATCGAGGGCCGCGGCGAATTGCCCGGCGTTACGTCGGCAGTCATGGAAATGTGCGTCGACAATCCGCGCTCGGGATTTGCCGATCTCTTTGCCTCGCATCCCTCGATCGAACGTCGTGTCGAAGCGCTGGTGCGCACCGCGGGCGGTCGAGATCCCGGACCGCTTGTGCTGCCTGAGCCGGAGGACCTCGCCGCATAAAAGGATGAGACGTCCGCAGATTCATCGCAGCCGCA
>JAEYVN010000342.1 GCA_023431725.1 Pseudomonadota bacterium | reverse complement strand
GCGTATGATTGCCCTTTGCAAACGTTTCGGTGCAACCCTCGTCGTGGATGAAAGCCACGCGGCGGGCGTGATCGGTCTAGGCGGACGCGGCACGGCTGCGGTGCAGGGTTGTGTCGGGGATATCGATCTCTATACGGGCACCCTGTCGAAGGCATTCGGTGGCTTCGCTGGAGGATACGTTGCGGGCCGTGCTGATCTTGTTCGCCGCCTGCATGATCGTGGCCGTTTTCATATGTTCACGACAGCGATCACGGCCGCGACGGCGGCCGGCGCACTTGGCGCGCTTCAAAAGATCATGGCGGACGATTCTCTCGTCCGCCGGCTGACAGAGAACACACGGCGACTGCGCGCCGGCCTTAAAGCATTGGGCCTGCGCATTCTTGGCGAAGACCATCCCATCACGCCAATTCTCGTTGGCGACGAGGACAGGGCGATTGAATTCGGCCGAGAACTTTTGCGAGAGGGCGTCTATATCGGTGCGATCTGTTTTCCGATCGTGCCGCGCGGCGAAGCAAGATTGCGTGCGCAGCCATCGGCCGCCCATTCGCCAGACGATATCGATGAGGCTGTTGCCGCGATCGGACGCGCCGCGCGACGGGTTGGCGTGATCGGCGCCTAATTATCCCCGATCAGGCATCCACGATCGCCGACAGCGCGTTCTCCTGGATGAAGTCGCGGCGCGGCTCGACCAGGTCGCCCATCAGGCGGCCGAAAATATCGTCGGCTTCGTCGGTCTCGCGCACCTTGACCTGAAGCAGCGAGCGAACGTCGGTGTCCAGCGTCGTTTCCCAGAGCTGATCCGGGTTCATCTCGCCGAGACCTTTGTAGCGCTGCATCGAAATGCCCTTGCGGCCGACATTGGTCACGGCCTCGAACAGGCCGATCGGTCCGAAAATGGCCGTTTCGTCGCCCTTGCGGCGCAGCGTGCTGGGTTTCGCGTACACGTCCTGCAGCAGCGGCGCATATTCGTCGAGCCGCCGCGCATCGGCAGAGGCGAGCAAAGCCTGATCGATCATCGCCACATCCTTCACACCGCGCACGGTGCGTTCGAAGTGGAAGCCTTCCGTGTCGAAGCGACCCTGCCAGCCGCGCTCGGTTTCATCCGCGAGAATGTCGAGTCGCCGGGCAATGTACTGAGCAGCGTCAGCCGCACTCTCCGGATTGCCGGTTACGCGCGGTGTCAGCACGCCGGCGATAGCGGCCTGTTCGATCACCTTGCGATTGTAGCGCGAATGCAGACCGTTCAGGAGAAAGCGAATAGAGCGCGCATTTTCCAGCAGCCGGCGAAGATCGGCGCCCGCGCGTTCCTCGCCATTGGCCAGTTTCAGCACGCTGTCTTCAAGGCCATTTTCGATCAGGTAATCTTCAAGCGCGCGCTCGTCCTTCAGATACTGCTCCGACTTGCCACGCGAGACTTTGTAGAGCGGCGGCTGTGCGATGTAGAGATAGCCGCCATCGATGATGTCGGGCATCTGCCGGAAGAAGAAGGTCAGCAACAGCGTGCGGATGTGGGAGCCGTCCACGTCCGCGTCCGTCATGATGATAATTTTGTGATAGCGCAGCTTCTTGATGTCGAACTCATCGCGGATGCCGGCGCCAAGCGCGGTGATCAGCGTGCCGATTTCGTTGGACGAGAGCATCTTGTCGAAGCGCGCGCGCTCGACGTTCAGGATCTTGCCGCGCAATGGAAGCACGGCCTGGAATTCGCGGTTGCGTCCTTGCTTTGCGGAGCCGCCGGCGCTGTCACCCTCGACGATGAAAAGTTCGGACTTGGCCGGATCGCGTTCCTGACAATCGGCGAGCTTGCCGGGCAATGAAGAGATGTCGAGCGCGCCCTTCCGGCGCGTCAGTTCGCGCGCCTTGCGCGCGGCTTCGCGTGCAGCGGCCGCTTCCACCACCTTGCCGACGATGATCTTGGCTTCCGACGGATGCTCCTCGAACCAGCCTTGCAGCGCCTGATTGATGGCGTTTTCGACCACCGGGCGCACTTCGGACGAAACCAGCTTGTCCTTGGTCTGCGAGGAGAACTTCGGATCAGGCACTTTCACGGACAGCACGGCGGTGAGGCCCTCACGGCAATCGTCGCCGCTCAGTGCAACCTTTTCCTTTTTGGTGGTGCCATTGTTTTCGGCATAGCTGGTGATCTGTCGCGTCAGCGCACCGCGGAAGCCGGCGAGATGCGTGCCGCCATCGCGCTGGGGAATGTTGTTGGTGAAGCAGAGCACGCTCTCGTGGTAGCCGTCATTCCACCACAGCGCGCATTCGACGGTGATGCCGTCGCGCTCCGTGCTGATGTTGATCGGCTGCGGGATTAGTGGGCTCTTGTTGCGATCGAGATACTTCACGAAGGCTTCGATGCCGCCGTCGTAGCGCATCTCCTCGCGCTTCTCGACGGCATGGCGTGCATCGGTGAGAATGACCGATACGCCGGAATTCAGAAACGCGAGTTCGCGCAGGCGATGCTCCAGCGTCGAGAAATCGAACTCGGTCATGGTGAAGGTTTCCGGCGACGGCAGGAATGTCACCTCGGTGCCCTTCTGTCCTTCGGCGTCGCCGACAACGGCCAACGGCGCTTGCGCAGTGCCGTGACGGAATTCCATCACGTGCTCCTTGCCGTCGCGCCAGATGCGCAGTCTCAACCAGGTCGACAGAGCGTTCACCACCGACACGCCGACGCCGTGCAGACCGCCCGAGACCTTGTAGGAATTCTGGTCGAACTTTCCGCCGGCATGGAGCTGCGTCATGATGACTTC
>JAEYVN010000334.1 GCA_023431725.1 Pseudomonadota bacterium | reverse complement strand
GTGAGTCGTACGGCCATGTGCCGATGCCGCGCATGACCAACACCTACATGCTGGCGGGAGACAAGGAGCCGGGCGAGATCATCGCATCGGTGAAGAACGGCATTTACGCGGTCAGCTTCGGCGGCGGGCAGGTCGACATCACGTCCGGCAAATACGTCTTCCAATGCACCGAGGCCTACAAGATCGAGAACGGCAAGGTCGGTGCGCCGGTGAAGGGCGCGATGCTGATCGGCAATGGCCCGACCGATCTGCATCGCATCTCGATGATCGGTAACGATCTCGCGCTCGACCATGGCATCGGCACTTGCGGCAAGGCCGGTCAGGGCGTGCCGGTCGGCGTCGGACAGCCGACATTGCGCATGGATCGCATCACAGTGGGCGGCACCGGCGGCTGAAGGAGCCAGACGATGAGCACCCTGTCGCGCACGGTTGCGCAATTTGCCGCGTTCATCATCGCACTGACGGTGGTGAAATCGGCAATCGCCGAGCCTTATTACATCCCGTCCAGCTCGATGGAGCCGACGCTGTTGATCGGGGACGAACTGGTCGCCAGCAAATTCGACTATGGCTACAGCTCTGCGTCGCTGGCCCTGCCATTTGGTCTTACACTGCCGCCGACGCAACGCATCTTTGGCGGCATGCCGTCGCGCGGCGATGTCGTCGTATTTCGTTCGCCAGCCGATCGCTCGCAGATCTGGGTCAAGCGCGTGATCGGTTTGCCGGGCGATCGCGTGCAGATGCGCGAGGGGCGGCTGTGGATCAACGGCAAGATCGTCGGACAGCAGGCTGATGGCATCGATCAGTCCGAAGAGGGAGATGGTCGTCGGTCCGGTGCGCTGCGCCTCACCGAAACATTGCCGGGCGGCCGCCGGCACCAGATCTTCAAGACTGACCCGATCGGGCCTCTCGACAATACCGACGAAGTGCTCGTGCCGGCCGGGCATGTCTTCGTGTTGGGTGACAATCGCGACAATTCTGCCGATAGCCGTTTGCCGTCGTCAGCGGGCGGTGTTGGTTTGCTGCCGGCCGAGGATGTTGTCGGGCGCGTTGTCGGCCTCGCGGGTTCATGGGATCTCGGCAAACTTAACGAGCCGATCTGGACATGGCCGTCGGGATTGCGACTGTCGCGTTTCTTTACGGCTGTGCAGTGATCATCTGATCTAGAAATAGGCGATCAATCGCCCGCACGCCGCAACGGCGAGCCAGATTGCGATCGACGCCATGCCGGCAAATCTGGCGGAGCCCGGCAAGGGCGCAAGCGGCGGCACATCGCTGATCTTGCGGGCGAGGACGAATTCGAACACCGCGATATTGATCAATCCGAGCAGGATCAGGATGAGTTTGATCCTGAACATTGGGTTGAGGATGATGTGACTGGCTTCCGCGGCAAACAGCATGGCACCGGAGGCGATGAGGCCGAAGAAGCCGACGATCGCGACGCGTCGTGCGCCGCGCAGGATGGTGGCAGGCGCCGTCGCCTTGAAAAATCCGGCAAGCCGCAGATCCATGATCGCCACGGCGCCGAAGAACACCATCAGCGAAAGAATATGCGCGACATTGGCCGCCATGTAGGCGAATGGCGACTGCCGGACCATGGCGGCAAAGGCGGAGCCTTCGATCGCCATGAAGATCGCCGGCGCTTCGTCCGTCATCAGCGCATCTCGACGGTTTTGCCATCGACGGTAATGCGCTCGGCGCGCATTTCATTCTTCTCGACCGTTGAGGGGTAGCCATAAGCCGATACGGTCTTGCCGACTGCAACCATGTCGGCCGTGGCGCCGCGATTGATCATCCGAAACGTAGGCGCCAGCGTGACGGTCCACACCCTGTCGTTGCCTTGCACAGTGATGCTGGCATGCGGATTTTCGTATTTGGAGGTGAGGATCGCGCCGGTGACGGTGATCGGCTTGTTCGCATCGTAGCTGCCCCAGCCGTGATGGGCGGCGGCGCTGCCGGCTGCGATCGCAACCAGTGCGGCTGTCAGTAGGTAGAGTTTCATGGCGGCCTCCGGACGGAAAACGCTCTAACGGACAACACCCGAGATGCAGCAGGGTTTGCGGCGCGGCTTGGTGATGCGATCCTTCAGAAAACACCGCGCTGTGGCGTTGCCGTAACCAGGTCGCAAGTAAGTGAAGGCGCGGCATTTGTTGTCTGCTTCGCAGGCCTTGGCGCAGGCGTCACCGGTGGCATCGGCTGTAATATCGATCGCCTTGTAATCGCCGCCATAGCGGTCGATGGCGAATTCCAGGGCGCCGAGGCGCGGCTCAAGCAGCGCGGCACCGCGGACCCCGGAGACGCAGCAGGTATCCTCCTTGGCCGGCATCACCTTGTTCTTCAGCCAGCACGTCGCGTCCTTCTTCGCGGCCGTGTTGGGATAAGAGAAACTCCACGCGCGGCAGCGGCCATCGCGATCGCATCGCGCGGCGCAGACGGCGGGATCGCCGGTGCGGATTGTGACGCTGGTGTAATCGCCGCCGGGCCGGTCAAAGCCGGCCTGAGCCATCGCAGTTGCAGGATTGGCCGCCAGCGCCAGGAGACAGGCCATCAGCATCACGAAGCGCTGGTTCATTCTCATGCCTGGCAAATCACAGGTCCGCCTGAGCAGCATGTCAAGGTCTCGAGCCACGCGTTGTGAGCATCCTGTATCGCGGGAATGTAGAGTCGTGAATAACGGACGCGGCAGTTCTGCCAGTGGGCAAGGGCGTCGCCGCCAGACAATTCCGGATTGTGCGTAGCAGCATGACAAAGGTGCGCCCGGTGCGCAACAATCCCCCCGAAATGATTTGGGGGAATGGTTGTGCCGGAATTTTGGCGGCGGTCCGTGCTTGCGGATCGGCTTGCGCTTGGACTGCTGACGGGACTGTGTGTTCTTGCGATTGTTATTTTCCGCGATTACGGCATTTCCAACGACGAAGAAGTTCAGCATCGCTATGGCGAATTGATTATCGATTACTACGCCAGCGGATTTCGTGATACCGCGCTGTTCAATTACAAGAATCTTTATCTCTATGGCGGCCTGTTCGACATCGTCGCAGTGCTGCTCGACAAACTGCTGCCCTTCGATACCTTCCTGATTCGCCATTTCATGTCGGCGATGACGGGTGTCGCCGGCATTGTCGCCACATGGGCGACGGCGCGGCTGATCGCTGGACCGCGCGCGGGCCTCATCGCTGCTCTGTGTCTTGCGATTTGTGGGCCGTATTTCGGCGGCATGTTCAACCATACCAAGGACGTTCCGTTCGCCGCGACGATGATCGGCGCGCTGTATTTTCTGTTGCGGGCGGCCCGCGACTTCCCGAGGCCGCACTGGCGTCACGTCATCGGCTTTGGGCTGATGCTGGGAGCCGCGTTGGGATTGCGGGCCATGGGGCTGTTGCTGATCGGCTACGCAGGTCTTCTGGTCATCGTCGCTGCGCCCTGGTCCGATCGCGATCTCAACGGGATGGCGCGATATTTCGGCGCAATGACTCTCCGTCTCATGCCGGCATTCGTGCTTGGCTATCTGATCATGATCGCGTCATGGCCCTGGGCATCGCTCGAGCCGTTGAACCCGTTGCGCGCGATCTTTTCCTTCGCCCATTTCCACTATGAGATCCGCACCATCGTGGCCGGCGAAGTCTACCGGATGGCGGATGTGCCGTGGTGGTATGTGCCGTTCTATCTGCTGGTCAAGCTTCCCGTCGTCCTTTTCGTCGGTGCGTTATGCGCACTTGGTGTCCTGATCCGGTCGATCGGCAGTGACAGAATCGGCAGGTTGCCGCGAAAACAGATTGAAGTTGCGGCCGTCGCCTTCGTCGTCATGTTTCCGGTGTTTTGCGAAGCGAGCCTGCAAGGGCCTGCGTTCACCGGGATGCGGCATTTCATGTTCGTCGTGCCGCCGCTCGCGGTTCTGGCCGGCGTCGGCTTCGATGCGATGCTGAGGGCGTTGTCACCACGGCGATGGCTGACGGCATCGGCAGCATGTGCACTGTCTGTTGCCCTCGTCTGGAATGCCGTCACGCTCGTGCGCCTGCATCCCTATGAATATCTCTTCTACAATGCGCTGGTCGGCGGCCTCGACGGTGCCGCGCGGCGCTACGAGATGGACTATTGGGTCAACATGATGCCGGATGCCGTGCGCGCTTTGCAGGACTATCTCGGCCTTCCCGGAGACAAGTCGCAACGCGTTTATACGGTTGGTGTGTGCGGCGAGAAATTCTCATTCGAGAATTATGCCGACAAGCGGTTGCGGGCATCACCGGGCTGGCTCGAAGCGGATTTCTTCATCGCGCCCACGCAGATGAATTGCGATCGCCTGGTGGAGGGCCGGACGGTGACGACAATCCGCCGGCTCGGCGTGCCGATCGGTGTCGTGAAGGATCGTCGCGGGATCACGCAGAGAGCGTTGGGAAGCGCGTTCTGACTTGCGCCGAAAAGAAACGCCCGCCGGGGAGGGCCGGCGGGCGGTGGGATCCGCGTCGTGCGAGGGGACACATCGAAAGGCGGATCCGACGGCCGGCTGGGCAGAGCCGGCCGTAAGGAATTGAGGGCTCAGGCCGCGCGGCGGGCGATCCGGCAGACGCGATGATCTGTCACGGGCGCCTCCGGTACGAGCGATGGCGCATGAAGACCATGCGGCCCCACACCGGCCTGCCGATACTTGCGCTTGTCGCCGGCGCGGCCGGCCAGCACGTCGGTCGGGTCGCGCCAGAGCGGCTCGGCATAGGCATCCCGCAGATCGCTGCGGGTCAGACCGATATCACCCAGCATCCGGTCGTCGAGGCCGGCCAGCAAGCTGGCGTCGCGACGATGCTTGAGGGCGCGTCCCAGTTTCTGCAGGCCTGCGACGATCACCGAAACAATGAATGACAAGGCCGAAAATGAAGGCCGGGCAGTGGTCGTGTTGTGACAGGTCGAGGCCATGGCAATGGTCCTTGCTGGGGGCGCACGAAATCCTTCACCCAAGACCTCCTGCTTGGGCGACCCGATTTCTGGCCAGGTTGTTTTCGAACAACGCGGTTATGTCACCCCGGCATTGATAAGTGAAACGAATGTTTCTAATCTCTAGCATCATTGATAATGATGAAAGGCGCGGGCGCCTCATCGCCCGGCGAGACGCCGATGACAGCCTTGATCGATATCGACCAACTGCGAACCTTCATCGCGATTGCCGAGACCGGCAGCTTCACCAAGGCTGCGGACGTCGTCCACAAGACGCAGTCGGCCGTGTCCATGCAGATGAAGCGGCTGGAGGAGCGGCTCGACAAGCCGATCTTTACCCGCGACGGGCGTGCCTCGAAGCTGACCGATGACGGCGAGCGGCTGCTCGATTACGCGCGGCGGATCGTGAAGCTCAATCTCGAAGCGCTGGCGTCATTCTCCGGTCCTGAATTGTCGGGACGTGTGCGGCTCGGCGTGCCGGATGATTATGCGGACCGTTACCTGCCGGAAATCATGGCGCGTTTTTCGCGCGCCTATCCCGGCGTCGAATTGACGGTGCTGTGCGAGCCATCGACGGATCTGTTGCGCCGGATCGAGGTCAACGATCTCGATCTTGCGATCGTCACCACAACCGACACACAGCGCAATGTCGAGCCGTTCCGGCAGGAGCGTTTGCTCTGGGTGACGTCAGTGCGTCATGCGACGCATCTGGAGAATCCGCTGCCGCTCGCGCTTGGCAAGCAGAGCTGCTCGTGGCGCAAGATCGCGCTCGAATGTATCGAGCAGATCGGCCGTCCGCATCGCATTCTGTACACAAGCTCGAATGCCGGCGCTTATGTCGCCGCGGTGCTGGCCGGCCTGTCGGTTTCCGTCGTTCCGGAATCGACGCTGCGGCCGGGCATGCGCGTGTTGACGTCGGCGGATGGCTTTCCCGATTTGCCGTATTGCCGTGTCGGACTCGTACGCAATCCGCACGAAAGCTCGGCACTGGCCGATGCGCTTGCCGAACACATCATCTCCTCGCTGGATAACCTGTCGGAAGCGGCGCAGGCAGCAGAGTAGGCGCTCTCTTCACCCTCCCCTGGTGGGGGAGGGTCGGCGCGTATCGAACGCAAGTGAGATACGAGCCGGGGTGGGGTGAATTTTGCACGCGAGTCACCCCACCCCGCTGCTCGCTTTGCTCACAGCGACCCTCCCCCTCCAGGGGAGGGTGCAGGAAGAAGCAGATCCAGCTTTTCAAACAGCCAATCACATTCAAACAGCCACGTGTCATCATCGCCGCGCACGATGCCCGCGACGTGAAGAATGAGGGACGACAGTGCGCCGACAGACGCAGGGTCAGTCCTTGTGATGCTGCGTCGCTTGCACGACACAGCCGCCTCTCGGCGCACCATCGGCAGCGTTTTTGCGGTCAC
>JAEYVN010000316.1 GCA_023431725.1 Pseudomonadota bacterium | reverse complement strand
CTGCAACGCAAGTTGTACGATACCGGCGTTGCCGTGGAGCGCGTCATCAACGAGAAGAGCGACTGGCTCGGCGAGAGCGACGCCAAAAAGCTGCTCGTCGCGATCCTGGTCATGCGCCGGTACGAGGCCGAGCAGCGCATCCAGTCCACCAGCACGTCCTACACGCTGTTCTTTTCTGAATTCAAGAATTTCTCAGGCACCATCGCCAGCATCGACGGAACCGCCGGGCAACGCGCGGACATCCAGGGCCGGGTCCAGGCCTATGCCGACACCTTCTCGCAATGGTCGGCTATCGCCGACAGGCTGCGGCCCAATCTCAAGATCATTGATCTTGATACGCAACAGATGACGCCGGCCGCTGACCAGATCATCGAAAGTGTGCGCGACGCGGCAATCCGCGACGCCGAACGATTGGCTGCGTCGCAAGTCAGGACACGCAACACCATCATTGCGGTCGGTGTCGCGGCCGTCCTGCTCGGGCTCATCCTGAGCTGGCTGATCGGACGCAGCATCACGCGTCCGCTGCATCGACTCTCCTCGACGATGATGCGTTTGGCCCAGGGCGATACGTCGGCGCATATCCCGGCGACACACGAAAAGCATGCCATCGGCGATATGGCGCGGAGCGTGCTCGTATTCCGCGACACCACGATCGAGCGCGAGCAACTGTCCGAAGCGCGCAACGAGAGCGCGCGCGCGCAGGGTGCCCGCAGTCAGGCTATCGCCACCACGATCGTCAATTTCGAGCGTTCGGTGAATGCGGTGCTCGATCAGGTGCGCGGCGCGGCCGAGCGACTGGAGGCCGCGTCCGGCCGCCTCAATGCTTCTGCCGATGCCATGTCTTCGGAGGCGCGCACCGCAGAAGATCGCGTGATGACCGCATCCGCCAATGTCTCGACCGCGGCCACGTCGGTTGACGAACTCGTCGCCTCGATCGGCGAGATCGCCAATCAGGCGCAACAGTCGACGCATGTCGCAGCCCAGGCTGTTTCGCAAGGTCGCCGGACCAGCACCACCATGTCCGAACTCGCAAGTGCGGCGGCCCGCATCGGCGAAGTCATCAGCCTCATTCAGTCGATTGCCGGCCAGACGAATTTGCTCGCTCTGAATGCCACCATCGAAGCCGCACGGGCCGGTGAGGCGGGACGCGGCTTTGCCGTCGTCGCCGCCGAGGTCAAATCGCTTGCCGGCCAGACCGCGCGCGCGACCGAAGAGATTGCCGGTCAGATCGGCGCGATCCAGTCGGCCACGGCGGACGCCACGCAGGCGATCGCCCAGGTCAACAGCATCATCGAGAACATGTCAGGGATGGCGGCAAGCGTGGCAGCAACGGTGGGGCAACAGAGCTCCGCTGTTTCCATCATTGCCGAAGGCGTCACCAACGCCTCCACCGAAGCCCGCAATGGCGCGCACGCCATGAGCCGTGTCGCCACGGCCTCGCTGGAAGCACGCACCACTGCCGCCGACGTGAAGGTCATGGCCGATGCACTCGCGCTCGAAGCGGAAGGCCTTGAGACCCGTGTCCGGCAATTCCTGATTGAAGTGCAGGCGGCGTGAAGGCCACACAGGCTGCGAAAAGCCCCGGACGCTCTTGAGCGCTGGCGCGCATTTGCCTATGTCGCTTCAAACGCGATCGGCCGGCAGTTCGGGCCCTGCGATCGCGCTCGACATCTGGATCGTCCCGTGCGGGGAATGCGGCTTGCGGCTTCTGAAGAAAATATGGCGCGTCTCGCTGGATGCCTTCTGGCAATTCAACGCGGACGATGGCTGGGCAATCGCAAGCCATATCGCGTTGTCGAGTCTGATGGCGCTCTTTCCCTTCTTCCTCGTACTGACCGCGCTGGCCGGCATCGTGGGCTCGGACAATCTGGCCGACGAAGCCGCGAACCTTCTACTGGAAGCCTGGCCGGAGGAAGTGGCCGGGCCGATCTCGCGCGAAATCCATAACGTCCTGGTCGGCGCGCACGGGCAGGTTCTGACGATCAGTGCGGCCCTGGCGCTGTTTTTCGCATCGAGCGGCATCGAGAGTCTGCGGATCGGCCTGAACCGCGCCTACACCGTGGCCGAGACGCGGCCGATGTGGCTGCTGCGCATCGAATCCATCGGCTATGTGATCCTGGCGGCCATCGGCATGCTGGCGCTGTCGTTCCTCGTGCTGCTGGCGCCGCTGATCTGGAATACGCTGACGCGCCGTTTTCCGGCGCTTGAACCGTTCGGCGACGTGGTCACCTTCATTCGCCTCGCCACCGCGAGCGTGTTGCTGATCGTGCCGCTGGTGATCGTGCACAAATGGCTGCCGGCCGGCCGACGGCGCTGGCGCGAGATCTGGCCCGGCATCGTGGCCACGCTGGTGCTGTGGCTGATTACCGGCGTCGCCTTCGGCCGCTATCTGGCCGATTTCGCGTTCACCTATTCGGTCTATTACGCCGGCCTTGCCTCGCCGATGATCGCCCTGGTCTTCCTATACTGGACCGCATCGATCTTCATTTACGGCGGCGAACTGAACGCGATCATCCTCAGGATCCGCAATCAGAAAAAAGCCGCCGCAGCCAAAGTAACGGCGCAGGCCTCATAGGTTTGCACCCAGCCTCCAATTCAGGCGCGCGCGATCACCACACGACGCGCATGCCGCCCTTGCCGGCGAAACTGATGGAGTCGTCGTTTCTCGAAACGACTTCGCCGGAGCCGAACAGCGCAATGCGGCCGGTCTGCCAGTCGAAGCCGGCGCCGCCATAGAGGCCGAACAGATCGTCCTTGCCGGGGACAGCGGCGATGAAGTTCTGACCGACCAGCGCGATGTTGACGTTCGAGCCTCCGGTCTGCTGCTGCGCCAGCGCGCCGACAGTACCGCGCATGACGATGCGGCTGTCGGCCCAGTGCTGCACGCTGGCGAGCGTGAGCTCTGCACGCTCTTCCCACGCCTGGAAATCGCGGTCTGCCACGGTGAGATTGGCGCTCGATCCTGACTCCGTATAGCCGTCGAAATGCGCCGCGACGTAACGCACCTTTAGGGCGGGTGTGAGTGTGAGGTTATACGGCAGCGAGAACCGATGTCCGAGCGTCAGCATCGGATTGACGAACCAGCCGTCATAGGATGCGCTTGCGGTTTCCATCGCGAGGCCACCGCCAATATTGCGTTTCGATGTGTTGTCGAGCGATCCGCCAATGACTGCGAGATCGAGAAAACTGGCACCGAAGAACGTACGGCCATAGACACCACCGAACAGCGTGTCGGTGTCAGTGTTGCCGGCATTGAGATAGAGTTTCGTCTCGTTGGCGCTGCCGCCAAACAGGACGCCGAGGCGAGTGTTGGCGGTCACCTGCCCATCAAGGCCGATGGCGCCGCCGAAGCCCTGCGTGATGCTGCCGATGAAGCTGTTGTCGGTGTCCTGCTCGCGCCGTCCGCCGAAGGCTTTCGCCCAGTAGCGGTTGCCGAAGGCGTCGCTGACCGCACCGCCCTTGAACACCGGCGCCGGCGCATAAAGCAAAGCGCTGGATGGCAGAGCCGCGAACGCCTCGTCGAAGCGCGGTGCGGCGCTCTCGATCGCCGCGAAGGCATTGGCCGCGCCGCCGGTCTGCGTCGTGTCGAATACGGGACTGTCCGGCAACACCGATGCAATCCAGCCGGTGATGTCCATCACCGCGCGGTTCATCGCGCCAAAGCCTGACATATCTGCGACGATGATCTGGTTCGCCGTCACGACATAGGGATTGCCGGATGTGTTCACGCTCGACAATCCGGCATTGAAGTTCGCCGTGTTGAGCACCCAGCTTCCCGGTCCGAAATTCACGATGTCGGCGCCGCCGCCGAAATCGATCAGTCCGCCGAAGCGCGCCCCGGGCAGGATGGTGAGGCTGTCAGATTGCGGGCCACCGAAGCTATTAAACCAAATTGCCCTGCCGCCGGAGCCGATAATAGTGCCGGCGTTCGTAACATTGCCGGTTTCGTTTGTGACAATGCCATAAATACCCCCGGTGATGGTACCGGAATTGGTCACAGCGGCAGTCACGCCAAGAACGCCGGCAAAGGTTGTCCCGGCAATGGTGCCAGAATTGGTCACGGTGATGGTTGAGCCAGTGACGCCGTAAACACCTCCGGTGATGGCGCCGGAATTGGTCACGGTAACGGTGCCCATGTTGTTGGCGTTGATGCCGGCAACGGTTGTCCCTGTGATGGTGCCGGAATTAGTTACTGTGCCCGTTCCGGAAGCCAACAGAATGCCGTTGCTGGTGCCCGTGATGCTGGCCCCCGGCAGGATATTGACGGTCAGATCGGTCAAACCTGTGCTACCGTAACCGGCGCCTGCGGATGGCCCCTGGTTGTTCGTGACTCCGGTGCAGACCGCATTGACATTATCGGCAGCGGCCGGCGTGCAGGCGGCCTGCGCGGAGCCGCTTGCGATCATGACGGCGGCGACGGCGGTCGAAGCCAGAAATGCCGCGCGCAGCGCGCTGTCGCGATGTGTCATATAAGCCCCCCGGCTTGCGACACCGGGAGTCCGGCACCTGTCAGTCTGGTGCAATCTTAGGTAGCGAGGTAAGCGTCACAAGTGCCGGAATGTCGCACTTGTGCGACGATATCCCAACCGGCTGAGCGTGCTCGGTGTCCCGCTCTTCGCGCGCGCCGCCGGATCACGTTCACGCTCCCGTCATTTGTTTCGCCGCAACCGCGGCGAAATAATGCAACCTGGATGCGATGGAGGGCTCAATGAACAGCGTTCCTGAACTCCCTCAATCCCATGTCAGCCTGACCCCGGGCGATCCGGCCCCCTGGTTCAAACAACGCGCGACCAATAATGCCAACTTCTCCTTCGACACGGCTGCGGGCCGCTACATCGTCCTGTGCTTCTTTGGCAGCGCAAGCGATGCCTTGGGCCAAGCAACGATCGAAGGCGTTCTGGCCAACAGGCATCACTTCGACGACACACGCGTCAGCTTCTTTGGCGTCAGCCTCGATCCGCTTGATGAATCCGAGCCGCGTGTGCGCGAAAGCCTGCCCGGCATTCGGTTTTTCTGGGATTTCGACGGCCAGGTGAGCCGCCTGTACGGCGCAATTCCAAAACACTGGACGACCATCAAGGAGCCATTGTCGGCGCGCCGCTTCTGGATCGTCTTGGACCCGACGTTGCGTGTCCTGAAGGTCATCCCGCTTTCAGCGGACGATGGACCGACTGCCGTTCTTGACTTTCTGATGCGCCTTCCGCCGCCCGAACGTTTTGCCGGTGTGGAATTGCAGGCGCCCATTCTTTTCCTGCCGAATATCTTCGAGCGCGAGTTCTGTCACCAGCTCATCAGCCTCTACCATTCGCATGGCGGCCAGGAATCCGGCTTCATGCGCGAAATCGACGGGAAAACTGTCCGGCTCCAAGACCAGAACTTCAAACGGCGAAAAGACTTCTTGATCGAAGCCGCCGATGTCATTCGTCAGACTCAGGCGCGTGTGGTCCGGCGGGTCGTTCCTGAGATTCGCAAGGTCTATGCGTTCAAGGTCACCCGCATGGAACGCTACATCATAGCGTGTTATTCGGCGGCAGACGCGGCCCATTTCAAGGCGCACCGGGACAACATGACCAAAGGCACAGCGCACCGCCGGTTCGCTGTCTCGATCAATTTAAACGATGATTTTGAAGGGGGCGAAGTCAGCTTCCCGGAATACGGGCCGCGGCGCTTCAAGGCACCGCCGGGCGGCGCCGTGGTGTTTCCCTGTAGGTTGCTGCACGCCGTCTCGCAGGTCACGAGCGGCGAGCGCTTTGCATTTCTGCCGTTTCTTTATGACGATGAGGCTGCCAAGATCCGTGCGGCCAACAACAAGTTCCTCGGTGACGGCATCAGCGCGTACAAGCACGCTTAGGCGCGTCAGCCGCCCGCCGCCTCGATCGTATCGTCGAGATTGCGCAAGCCCGTGCGCGGCGCACTGACCAGCACCGCCATGTTGCCCGGCTTGTGCAGGTTCTTCCACATCAGCTGATGCGCGGCCGGGATCTTGTCCCACGGAAACACTTCGCCCATGCACGGATCGATCCGCCGATCCATCACGAACTGGTTGGCGGCGCTGGCCTGCTTCAGATGCGCGAAGTGCGAACCCTGAATGCGCTTCTGCCGCATCCACACATAGCGCGCATCGAAGGTGATGTTGAACCCCGAGGTGCCGGCGCAGAACACCACCATGCCGCCGCGTTTCACAACGAGACACGACACCGGGAATGTCGACTCGCCGGGATGTTCGAA
>JAEYVN010000309.1 GCA_023431725.1 Pseudomonadota bacterium | reverse complement strand
AGCATCACGGCTTCGAGCGGCGAGAGATGCGGAAACAGCGTGTTGATCTGGAAGGTGCGCACGAGGCCGCGCTTCACGCGCTGGTCCGGCTTGAGCGCGGTGATGTCGGTGTCGCCCAGCATGATCTGTCCGCTATCGGGGCGGATCATGCCGGTCATCAGGTTGATCAGCGTCGTCTTGCCGGCGCCATTTGGGCCGATCAGCGCATAGCGTTCGCCGCGCGGCACCGAGATGCTGATGTCGCGCGCGACCACGAGTTGCCCGAAGCGCTTGTTGATGTTGCGGGTTGCAAGCGCGGGCGCAGCGGACGATGTCGTTTGAGGTGCGGGCGTGGTCATGAGCGGCGCCCCATAACAGTGCGATAAAGCTGCGACAGGCCACCAAGGATGCCGTTCGGCAGCACCATGACCACGAACACCAGCAGCAGGCCGATCCAGAAGTACCAGTATTGCGGATTGATGCCGGAGAACTGATCGCGCGCCACCATGAAGATGATCGCGCCGATCAGGCCGCCATAGAGCATGCCGGCCCCGCCGAGTACGAGCATCACCAGCACGTCGGCGGAACGCTGGAAGTCCAGCACGCCCAGCGAGACGGTCGAGGTGGTTTGCGCCAGCATGGCGCCGGCGATACCGGCGATGGCCGCCGACATCGCATAGACCTTGCGCAGATGGGCTGCACTCGGCGCACCGATGGCCGGCATGCGCACCGAATTCTCGCGAATGCCACGCAGCGCCAGGCCGAACGGCGAGTTGGTCAGCCGGCGAACGGCGAGGAACACGATGAACAGCACCACCAGAGAATAGATATAGGCGGTGTGTCCCCACAGATCGAATTCGAACATGCCGAACAATTTGCCGATCTGGATGCCCTGCAAGCCATCGGCACCGCCGGTCAGCCAATGCGCGGCGTTGGCGGCTTCAAGAACGAGAAAGCCCAGCCCGAGCGTGATCATGATCAGCGCAAGATGTTTGAAGCGCACGACCATGAAGCTTGTGACGTAACCGAACAGGCCGGCGAGCACGGCCGCCGCAACCAGCCCGAAGATCGGATCGCCATAGCCGTATTTCGAAATGATGCCGGCGGTATAGGCACCGACACCGAAATAGGCGGCATGACCGAGCGACACGATGCCGGCATATCCGAGGATCAGATCGAGCGAGAGCGCGAACAGCGCCGTGATCGCAATCTGGCTGGCCAGCGACAGATAGGTCGGGAACAGGAAGAACGGCAGGATGGTCGCCAGCCAGAAGACGATTTCCAGCGGGTGCCAGCGCGTCTGCGCACGCAGATAGTCGTGCGGCGTGATCGGTGCCTTGATCGGCGTCTTGGAAGAATCGCTCATGGCCTATCGCTTTCCGAACAGGCCGGCGGGCCGCCACATGAGAAGAATGATCATGACGAAGTAGATCAGGAAGGCACCGAATTGCGGGGCATAGTATTTGCCGGCCACGTCGCTGATGCCGATCAGCACGGCGGCAATGAATGAGCCGGTGATCGAACCGAGACCGCCGACCGACACCACGATCAGCACATAAACGAGATAGTGGAGGGCGAAGAAGGGATCGAGACCGATGACCTCGATCGCCAGCGCGCCGCCAAGTCCGGCCAGGCCACTGCCCAGGGCGAATGTTGCGGCGAAGGCGGCGTCGACATTGATGCCGAGCCCGCGTGCCATGCGCTGGTTGTCGACCGCGGCGCGGACCTGCTGACCGAAGCGCGTGTATTCAAGCGTCAGCACCAGCACTAGCGTCACGGCCAGTCCGACGGCGACGAGGAACAGCCGATAGACGCCGAAATTGATGCCGAAATACTGCACCGAGCCGCGCAGGAACGACGGCGTCGGGGCCGGCTGCAGCACGGTCCCGAAAATAAAGGCGGCGGTCGCGATCGACATGAAGGCGAGGCCGATGGTCAGCAACACCTGGTCGAGATCGCTGGCGCGATACAGCCGGCGATAGAGCGTGCGCTCGAGGATCACACTGACGAATGCGGCGGCGATGAAGGCCATCGGCAGGGTGGCGAGGAACGGCCAGCCAAAGCGGTTCACCAATGTCACGGTCACGTAGCCGCCCAGCATGGCGAAGGCGCAATGCGCGAGATTGACGAAATTCATCATCCCGAGGGTGACGGACAGGCCGACCGACAGGAGGAAAAACAGCATGCCGTAGGCAAAGCCGTCAAATAATACGCCGATAATAGGCCCCAAGTTCGTCCCCTCAACCTTTGGTTCCGCCGGGTCTGCTGCCCGGACTTCATCCTGAAGTGCATTGCGGTGCAATGCAGCTCGGTGAATCACCGCCGCTCCCTTGAGAGCCCCGTAATACCGTGCGCGGGCTCCTCAGGACGAGGGCGGAGAAGAACCTGTACTTACCGAAACTCGTCCCCGCAAGACAGCGCCCGGAGCTTGGTGCTCCGGGCGCTGGATAGTTCCAAACGGACCTTATTCTTATTTCTTGGTCTTCATCTTCTCGAGCACAGGATCTTTCACCTGCTCGACCTTGTCGAACTCGACATTGACCAGCTTGCCATCAACCTTCTCGACACGGCGGATGTAAACGTCCTGCACGATGTCGCGGGTCTCCGGATCGATCGCGATCATGCCGCGCGGGCTTTCCCACTTCGATCCCTTGGCGGCGTCGATCATCGCCTGGGCGTCGGTCTTGCCGTTGGTCTTCTTCAGCACATCATAGATGAGCTGCATGCCGTCCCAGCCGCCGACTGAGAAGAAGTCGGGGTTGCGCTTGTATTCGGCATTGAAGGCCTTCACGAACGCGTCGTTCTTGGCCGACTTGTGATTATAGTCGTAGTGGAAGGCCGTGATGATGCCGAGGCCGGCATCGCCCATCGACTTCAGCGCCTCTTCGGCGGTGACTTCGCCCTGACCCATGACCTTGGTCTTGGTGGCGTCGATACCGCGCTCGGCGAGAGCCTTGCCCAGCGCTGCAGGCTGTGCGCCGCCCGGCACCCAGATGTAGATCGCCTCAGGATTCAGGTCCTTCGCGCGCTGCACGAAAGCCGAGAAGTCCGGATTGGCAACCGGGGTGCGCACCGAACCGATGATTTCGCCGCCGGCTTCCTTGAAGCCGGTCTGGAAGGCGCCTTCTGCGTCGATGCCAGGGCCGTAATCGGCGGCCATGGTGTAGGCCTTCTTCACGCCGGCCTTCTTGACCGCCCAATCACCGAGCGCGCCGTTGAGCTGCGGCGTGGTCAGCGACACGCGCGCCATATACGGCGACTTGGTGGTGATGATCGAGGTGGCCGCATTCATCACGACCATGAATTTCTTGGCCTGGGCCGACACGTCGCCAGCGGCGATTGCGTTCGGCGTCAGGAGGAAGCCGGTGAGGATATCGACGCCATCACGGACAACGAGTTCCTGCGCAAGCCGCTTGGCGACGTCCGGCGCGATGCCGCCGACATCCTTGCGGATGAATTCGATCTTGCGGCCGGCGACGGTGTCGCCGTTCTGCTTCACGAACATCTTGATGGCATTGTCCATCTGCGCGGCGCCGTCGGCAAACTGACCGGAATAGGGCAGGATGATGCCGATCTTGATCGGTGGCTGCTGTTGAGCCGTAGCGGTACCTGCAAGCAAGGCGGCGGTGGCGAAAGCGCCGAGGCCTACAAAAGTCTTAAGTGGGTTCATTGATTCTCCTCCATGACGTTTTTGTTGTTGGCGTTCCCGCGACACTACCGAGCGCGGGCAAAACGGTCAATAAATGCTGCTGCTCCTGCGGCGATTGGGCTGCCCATCAGCGCGCTT
>JAEYVN010000273.1 GCA_023431725.1 Pseudomonadota bacterium | reverse complement strand
CGCTCGGCCTTGCCGGCGAGTTGCGCAGCAAGGGCATTGCCGTCAATGCGCTGTGGCCGCGGGCGACGATCGCCACCAGCGCGATCCAGAACCTGCTCGGCGGCGATACGATCATGCGCATGTCGCGTAAACCCGAGATCATGGCCGATGCGGCCTATGCCATCTTCAACAAGAAGGCCGCAGCGTTTACCGGCCATTTCCTGATCGACGACAGCTTTCTGTATGACGAGGGCGTGCGCGATTTCGAGCATTACCGGGTCGACCCGACACAGCCGCTGGCGCCGGTCTTCTTCACCCCTGACGAACCACCACCTCCCCCGGGTGTTGTGATAAGCGGGTATCGCGATATCCGGGAGCTTTCGCCGACGCGGCCGAGACCATAGATATTCTCACAGATCCCTCCGGACACCGCTCATTCATGACCACCCTCCTGATTGCCCATTCCGCCTGCCTGAACCATGTGACAGCGCCCGGCCACCCCGAGCGGCCGGATCGCCTGCGTGCAATCGAAAGCGCCCTGGAAGCGGAGAAATTCGCGACCCTGATCCGCGAGCAGGCGCCGATGGCGGATGTCGAGACGGTCGCCCTGGCCCATCCACGGCAATATGTCGAAGCCATCCGCGAGGCCTCGCCGCGCGAAGGCATGATCTCGCTCGATGGCGACACCTCGATGTCACCAGGCAGCCTCGAGGCGGCCCTGCGTGCGGTCGGGGGCGCCGTATTGGCTGTCGATGAAGTGATGGCGAAGAATGTCGACAATGTCTTCGTCGCAACGCGACCGCCGGGGCATCATGCCGAAACGGCGCGACCGATGGGCTTCTGCCTGTTCAACAATGTCGCCGTCGCCGCGCGCTACGCACAGAAGAAATATGGCGTGACCCGCGTTGGCATTGTCGATTTCGACGTCCATCACGGCAACGGCACGCAGGAGATTTTCTGGAGCGATCCGACGGTGATGTATTGCTCCACGCATCAGATGCCGCTTTTCCCGGGCACGGGCGCCAAATCGGAGCGCGGCGACCACGACAACATCGTCAATGCGCCGCTGCGCGCCGGCGACGGCGGCGAGCAATTCCGCGAGGCGATGGAGACGACCATTTTACCGCGGCTCGAAGCCTTCGGCCCCGATCTCGTGATCATCTCGTCGGGCTTCGACGCGCATTTCCGCGATCCGCTCGCCAGCCTGAAATTCACCGAAGACGATTTCGCCTGGGCCACGAAGAAGTTGATGGACCTGGCCGACTGCAGATCCGGCGGCCGGGTGGTCTCATCGCTCGAAGGCGGCTATGATCTGCAGGGGCTGGCCGGCTCCGTGTCGGCCCATGTGATGGCGCTGATGCGGGGCTAGACCTGCATCGGGGGCCAGAAATCACTATATTAGACTTAGATTCGCAGGACTTCTTTCAGAGACCACATGCCCGACAAAAACCACGCTGACGTCAATACACTCCCCTTCGAGCGCGCGATCGATGAACTGGAATCGATCATCAAGCGGCTTGAGGAAGGCAAAGTGCCGCTTGCGGAGTCGGTCGAGATTTACGAGCGCGGCGAAGCGCTGAAGCAGCGCTGCGAGGAATTGCTGAAGGCCGCCGAGATGCGCGTCGAGAAAATCACCACCGACGCCGGCGGCAAAGCCACCGGCACCGCACCGCTGGATGTGAAATAGGTCTGTCTACGACCAAAGCTGTCCTGCCCCGCACGGGCGGGCATCCAGAGAGATCAGCTACCGATTTGAATAGCCGTAACTGGATCGTCCGCCTTCGCGGACGATCCAGGCATAACGCTGTGCTTCTTACTTCTTCCGATAGACAATCAGCGTCTTGAAATCGGCGACGCGTTCGACCGGCTTTTCCTTTTCCCAGACAGGAAGAATTTCAGCCGTGCGCTCCTTGCCCATCGAATTCTTGTAGAAGATCAGATGGCCGCCCGAGCGCGTCTTGTCTGTGAACAGGTCGAGTACGCCGCGATCGGTCATGCCGCCGTATTCGGGACTTGCGGTGTTCGGGAAAAAGAACTCGCAAAGATGCACCATCGTGACGATGTCGAAATCCGGCAGCAGGCGCGGATTGGTGAGATAGATATCACCGAAATACGCGATGTAGCTTTTCGCCACCGCTGAATCGGTCGAGACAAGCTTGATGTAGGCCTCATATTCCTCGATCGAGGCAGTGATGCCCAACACGGCATTGTTCGAACCGCTGCGGGCCTGCTCGATGCCGACGACATGGTGCGTGCCGGTGCCGAAGTGGAAGATATCCTTGTTCTTCAGGCCCTGGTCCTTGATCCATTCATTGACATGCACGTCGCACGGACAGACGTCCTCGTGCAGGTCCCATTTGTCGGTCCAGTAATTCATCTGCAGCATACTGTGCTCCCCACGACTTCTTCGCTCTTATGGCTAGTTTATACAGGCTGGATTGCCAAGGGGTGCGGTTCGGGATGTGCGGACTGGCCGCTGGCCGCAGCCCCGAGATCGACCACCTTGGGATGAAATTCGCGCAAAACCTCGCGCCGGTCCACGGTCATCACGACAGCGTCCGGTAGGCGGTCAAGCAACATCTGATACAATTCGCGGCCAGAACCGTCCGACAGGGCGGCGACCGGCTCGTCGAACAGCAACACATCGGGCTTTCGCAATAGCGCACGGGCTATGCCGACGCGCTGCTGCTCGCCGCCGGAAAGCAGAACGTTCCAGTCTGCCTCCTCGTCCAGCCGCGACGCGAGATGCGGCAAACCAACCTCCTTGAGCGCGGCAACGATGGTTGCATCGTCGACTTCAGCATCAGGCCGCGGATAGGTGATCACAGTTCGCAAGATACCGAGAGGAAAATAAGGCCGCTGCGGCATCACCAGCACGTCGCAATCGGTGGGAAAGGCGACCTGCCCTGACCCATTCGGCCATAGTCCGGCCATCGCACGGAAGATGGTCGACTTGCCCGAACCCGATGGTCCCGTGACCATCACATGATCGCCGGGTTTGAGCGACAGCGATGGCAAGCCGCCGATCACCGCTCCTTCCGGCAACCGGATCGACAGGTCCGACACATCAACCTCATCCTGCGCCTGACGCGTCACCTTGATGACACCGGTCGTGCGCGCCCGACTGACATCGACCTCATGCATCGCATTCTCGAACTGCGACAGACGATCGACCATCGCCTTCCATTCGGCAATCTTGCCATAGGAGCTGATACAGAATGCGAAGGCTCCTTCGACCTTCGGAAATGCCAGTGCCGCCTGCATCAAGGATCCCAGCGGAATAGCGCCGATCAGATAGGCCGGACTGACGAGCAATACAGGCACCACCGTCGAAGCCTGCGCATAGCCGCCAATGAAACCCACCAGCCGGGTCTGCGTTGCGACCAGCCGCGTCCAGTTGCCGACGAGATTGGCAAAGCGATGCCGCAATTCCTCGCGCTCCACCGGCTCGCCTTTCATCAAGGCAATCGGTTCGGAATGATCGGCTGCACGCACGATGGCAAAGCGAAAGTCGGACTCGAAGCGCTGCTGGTTGAAATTCAGCGGGATCAATCGCCAGCCGATCATATGCGCAATCAGAGTGCCGATGCCGGCATACAGCAGCGCCGCCCAGATCAGCCAGCCGGGGATCGACAGATGAGCAAAGCCGGGAATGGGCGTCGCCGCAGACAATCCCCACAGGATGTAGGCAAAGGAAAACAAAGCCACGATGCTGCCGAGCAGGCCAGTGGTCAGCTCATGCGTTCGCTGAATAAAGAGGTAGACGTCATTGGCGATACGCAGATGGATGTTGTCGACATTGGGCGCGACGATCCGCACGCTGTAATGGCGCCCCTGCGCCATCCATTGCGACACGTAATTGCCGGTCAGCCAGCGGCGCCAGCGGATCTGCAATGTCTGGCCGAAAAAATATTGCGCTGCCCCCGCCATGATCGCGCCAATGACGATGAAGATGAAGATGATCAACTCGGCGTGGAAAGCGTTCCAGTCGCGCCGTTCCAGTGCATTGAAGAAGCGCGCATTCCAGTTGATCACCGACACGGCGACATAGACCAGCGCCAGTTCGGCGCCGATCACGGCAGCCAGTAAACTGCGCGCCATCCATTTTTCCTCGGAGCGGAAATACGGCAGCGCCAATCTCAGGAAGGTACGCAAGGCGAGGACAATTCGGTCCATCAGCGATCCTTTTTCCTGTCCGCCATGCGGACCGGACATCGAGCGGGTATCAGGCGCCGGACTTGTATCACGAACAATCGCAGCTCGCCGCTGCGACGATCACCATAATGCCGGCTCATCCATCACCCAAAAGAATGGGACGGGGCTGATTTCCACCATTTTTGGGCTTTAAACGGCTCGTCACGCGCGCATTGAGTGCGTACGTCAAGGGCCGTGGCATCGACCTGTCGATTCCCCTTGCCCGCTCCAGCGTTCAAACGATGACAATGCACACCACCCTGACCGCCGGGGTTCCTTCTCCGGCCGCAGCGCCCCACTGGCGCGTCGAACTGAGTGAGACGATTCGGCTGGCTTTGCCGATCGCGCTGACCCAGCTCGGCCAGATCGCGATGATGACGACCGATCTTGCGCTCCTGGGCCGGCTGGGCGAACAGGTCGTCGCGGCATCGGCGCTGGCGCATACCGTCCTGTTTGCCGCCTTCGTGCTGGGCATGGGTCTTGTCTCGGCCGTCGCGCCACTGGCTGCGCAGGCATTTGGTGCGCGCAACCCGCGGATGGTGCGGCGCGCGCTGCGCGTTGGCCTTTGGGCCGCGACATTGCTCGGCATTCCGCTCGTCGTCGTCCAGCTGTTCGGTCGCGAGATCCTGATTGCCCTTGGCCAATCCGAGGAATCCGCCACACTCGCCGCACGCTACCTGTACGGCCTTGCCTGGAGCATGATCCCTGCCTGGTGGTTCATTGCCTTCCGCGGCTTCATGGGAGCCGTGAACCGGCCGGAGCCGGGCCTGTGGATCACCCTTGTCGCGATCCCGGCCAACGCGCTGCTCGCCTATGCCCTGATCTACGGCCACTTCGGCATGCCGAAACTCGACCTGCTGGGCGCGGGCATCGCGACCACCACCGTCAGTATCGGCATGTGCGTGGCTGCCATCTGGGTCTGCTACGCGCAGCGGCCGTTCAGGAAATTCCGAGTGCTCGGTCGCTTCTGGAAACCGGACTGGCCGCTGTTCCGGCGCCTCATCATCATCGGTGCACCGATCGCCGGCACCTTTGCACTCGAATATGGCGTGTTCGCCGCGGCCGGATTGCTGATGGGCTGGATCAGCACGCGCGCGCTCGCGGCACATCAGATCGCGCTGACCGTTGCGTCGATCATGTTCATGGTGCCGTTCGGAATCTCGA
>JAEYVN010000234.1 GCA_023431725.1 Pseudomonadota bacterium | reverse complement strand
CGGGACGACGCACGGGGCCGCAATGGCCCCGTTTGCTTGTCAGCCATTCGTTACCGCTCTTTTGTCGTTCCCACTCTTTCATCGTTGCCGCAAAGCGGCGACACTGAAGTCGCAATATCGTTGAGTGGAGTTACGGATGATCGCGCCCGATCTGCACACCGCGATTGAGCGGCTGGGCGAATTGCTCGAGGAATCCGAGCGGGTGGTGCCGTTCACCGGCGCCGGTATTTCGACCGAGAGCGGCATTCCCGATTTCCGTTCGCCCGGCGGTCTGTGGACCAACACCCAACCGATTCCGTTTGATCAGTTCATGGCCAGCCGCGACATGCGCGACGAAGCGTGGCGGCGTCGTTTCGCCATGGAGAAATACTTTGCGCAGGCGAAGCCGACGCGCGGACACCTGGCCCTTGCCGCACTTTATCGCCGCGGCAAGTCGCCCGGCGTCATCACCCAGAATATCGACAATCTGCATCAGGCTTCGGGTATCGCTGCGGACGATGTCATCGAGTTGCATGGCAACACGACATTCGCGACCTGTCTCGACTGCAATCAGCGCTACGAACTTGATGTCATCAAGGCTCAATTCGAGCAGGCGCAAGGCCATGCGCCGGATTGCAATTGCGGTGGCTTAATCAAGACCGCCACTGTGTCGTTCGGCCAGTCGATGCCGCAGGAGGCGATGCGCAAAGCACACGAATGGAGCGATGATTGCGACCTGTTTATCGCGATCGGTTCGTCGCTCGTCGTCTGGCCCGCCGCGGGTCTTCCATTGCAGGCCAAGAAAAGCGGCGCGCGTCTCGTGATCGTCAACAGAGAGCCGACCGAGTTCGACTCCATTGCCGATCTTGTGATCCGTCAGGACATCGGAGACGCATTGTCGCCGCTCATTGCGCACTGATTCGTCAAGAGAACTTTTGCACAGGAGGTTTCGGATTCGTTGACGCGCGCGAATTTTCCTCTTTGCCTAATGCGGGCCAGTGTTAGTCTTGATGGGGAGAGATTCGTTCAATCATCCAGACGGATGATTACTGGGGCGGCGACGCAGATTAGCGTCGAACGAAATGGGGCCAAGAGTGTCCGGTATGGGATACGATCTGCGGCAAGATCGTAGTGCAGGGGTCGCGGACGAAACCGCCACCGACCTGATTGAGATTTCCGGTACGATCAAGTGGTTTGACGTGTCGAAGGGGTTCGGCTTCATCGTTCCAGACGATGGATCGGCCGATGTTCTTCTGCATGTGACGTGCTTGCGTCGCGACGGATATCAGACGGCCTATGAAGGGGCGCGGGTTGTCTGCGAAGCGACGCATCGCTCGAAGGGCATGCAGGTGTTTCGTGTTCTGTCGATGGATGAATCGACAGCGATCCATCCAGCGCAGATGCCGCCGCCGCGCACCCACGTCACGGTGGTGCCGACGTCCGGCCTCGAGCGCGCCGTTGTCAAATGGTTCAATCGCCTCCGCGGATTTGGTTTTCTCAGCCGCGGTGAGGGCACCGAGGACATTTTCGTCCACATGGAAACGCTCCGTCGCTACGGCATGACCGAACTGCGTCCGGGCCAGACCGTGCTGGTACGGTTCGGTCCTGGGTCGAAGGGGCTCATGGCTGCCGAAGTGCAGCCTGACGGCGGATCGCACGGACCCGCCTCGCACTAGAGCTTGACCCCGAAAAGTGGGATACCGATGATCTTCGGTATCACCATGGTCGGTGTGACAGCGAGAGGCGTATCGTGTTGCGTGATGTTTCTATGAATTGGGATGTGGTGAGGCGGCACCTGATCGCGGTGGCCGCCTTTCTTGTCGTCGCCGTTGGGCATTGTGTTGCGGTGTCGGCCGCGGAAAAAAGCACGCTTGAGATCGTGACCAAGAACGGCGTGCATGTCTTTAGCGTCGAACTCGCTGCCAACGACGAGGAGCGTCAGAAGGGTCTGATGTTCCGCAAGGAGCTGCCCGAAGGGCAGGGCATGCTGTTCGACTTCAAGAATGATCAGCCGATCTCGATGTGGATGCGAAACACGTATATCCCGCTCGACATGCTGTTCATTAATTCGGACGGGACCATCCGCCGGATCGCCGAGAACACGACGCCGTTGTCCGAGCGCACGATTCCGTCGGGCGGCCCGGTGCGCGGTGTGCTCGAGGTGATTGGTGGTACGGCCAAGAAGCTTGGCATTGCGCCGGGCGATCGTGTGGCACATCCCATTTTTTCAGGACGCTGAAAGCACCTGACATCCCTGCACAGGATGCCGTACGCCATGTCCTTGCTGGGATGATTGGTCGGGGCAGCAAGATTCGAACTTGCGACCCTCTGCTCCCAAAGCAGATGCGCTACCAGGCTGCGCTATGCCCCGAACCGGTATGGCGAATGCATAGGGATTTCGGAGCAGCGCCGCAAGCCGGGCCGTGGCCACCCGACCAGATTTAAGCCGACTTTCGACTGAACCCTGTGGGGTCTGCCGCAGGCGCCGGTGCCCGGGCGCCTCGGCTTGCCGTATTTTTATCCGGATATAATTGAATTTGTTAAAACATCCGGGTAAAAATATTGGCGCCGTCGGGGAAAATGCAACAATGGACCATTCTGCCGTCTTCACAGCCTTTGCGGGGACGCGGCTGCTGGCCACCGGGTCGCAGGCGTTGGTCACGGCGGCGATCAATGCGGCCATTGAGCAAGGCGAACGGGACATGATCCTTGCGTTCGACGACCGAACGGGCCGCCAGACCGATTTCGACCTGCGCGGGACCGGCGTTCCCGAACAATCAAGGCGCGGTCGGCCGAAGCTGGGTGTGGTGGCGCGCGAGGTCACTCTGTTGCCCCGGCACTGGGAGTGGCTGGCCGAGCAGCCCGGCGGGGCATCCGTGACGCTGCGCAAGCTGGTTGACGCCGCGCGTCAGGCCGGTGGCTCGCAGGGAACAATTCGTCAGGCACAGGAAGCGGCGGACCGTTTCATG
>JAEYVN010000104.1 GCA_023431725.1 Pseudomonadota bacterium | reverse complement strand
ATCAGCGCATGCGGTACCTTGAAGGTCGACGCGGGAATGAAGGGCTGCCGCATCCGCCCTTCGTCTGTCGAGACCAGCTGGTTGTCGCGCACACGCAGGACCGCGAACACGCCTTCGGTCCCGACCTCGCTGAAGCGCGCGGCCATGTCCGCTTTCAGTTCAAAATTCGGCGAAGCCTTGGCGACCAGGGGATAAGCCGCAGCACCTGCCAGAGCCGCGACGAAGGAACGGCGATCAATTCTGTCCATGCGCTTCAAAAAAGCGCGTCGTTATGGCGCAATCGTGTCCTGCGTCACTGCATTGTTCAATCATCCACCCTCGTCCCCGCAAAAGTGGGGACCAAAGCAAACCTCAATCCCCGCTGAAGCCTGTGCTCGGGCCGGCCAAGCCGGGACCCGAGAACGGGAATAAACAGAGAGAACGAACGCTTATCGAATGGATTTTAGGATCGTCGCAGCGGCCTTCAGTTCCGCCAGACGATATTCGCGGCGCTGCATTGCCAGGGCATCCTGCCCCCACTGCTCCATCTGCCAGTCTTCATCGACATGCGCCGCGTTCCAGGCATCATCGACCGACACAGCGTCATGCGCCAATGCCAGCGCCAACAGCGCCGACCCGGTCAGCGTCATGATCGAATGGGTCGCCCCGAGCCGCCACTGATCTTTGGGGATCGCCCTGCGCGCCGCCGCCACCGCCTCTGGCGGCTGGGCGGCAAAGACGACACCCTCCACCATGATGAACCGCGCACCTAGGTCATTGGCCGCCCAGTTCACCACCGGATCCCAGACTCGCACCTGGCGCTCGATCAATCCTTCCGGCCCGTCCGCGCGATAGAACAGAAGATCCGAACCGAGATATTTGACGATTTCGTCCTGCACCGACTCCGACTGGTCGGCAACACCATCGATGATGGAATTGGCAAGGCGCGTCAGCGGCATATTGGCCGGATCGATAACATCGGTCTGCGCCTGCCATTCGTCGGCGATGGCTTGCGACAATTCCCGCGACGGTGTCGCCAAGACACGACGGGACGGCGTACGGACCGATTTGCCATCCAGCGTGATCTCGAATTGATCGCCGTTCTGCGTCAATCCGGTGGTCTTGTAGAACCGCTGGCGCAAGGTCGGACGCACGTTGCGTCGCGCCGCTTCCATCGGATCCAGCGGGTCGCTCTTGAATATGTCTTCGAAAATGTCGCGCATGGGCGGGGTCACTGACTTGCGAGGTTAAGGTCCGCCGATGTTATACGCAGCCGCTGCGCGAGCTGCCGCGCGATATTCGACAGGATATTATGACCGATAGCAGGATGCATTGCGAGGATGTCCTGAAAGGTCTGTTCGGTCATGACGTAAGCTTCCACGTGCGATTCAGCAAATCACATCGGCTGATCGGGGCTGCCGTGTGTCGATTCCCGATCCCTTCAGGTGTATGCCGACGCTGCCGCGCCGCTCGATCCAGATGCGGTCGGCCGCATCGTCGATCCGGCATAACGCTGCGCCCGGCTCAAATGTTTCCACCTGGCAGACCGTTCTCAGAATATCGAGCCCCGCTGCGTCCAGCCGCTGCGTGATGTCGGCATCCTTCAGATCGACGCCGGCAATCCCGAGTCCAAACAAGGGGACCAGCGGATTGGGAATGCTCAGCGTCGTCAGACCTGAAGCCAGTTCGGAGATGGAGCCGACACCAAACAATGCCGGCATCTGATGAATGGCGATCAGTATGCCGACGCCTGTGACGAATCCGGCAAATACCGGATACGGCGTGAACTTGATGACGCGTCCCAATCCGCTCAGGCCAAAAACGATCTGCCAGAGCCCGGTCAGCAGCACCATGATCGGCAATGCGATCAATGCTGCCTGGATGTCGCCGTGTACGCCGGCGACAATGGAAGCAGCGATGCTGGCCTGAACCAGCGCGACCGGTGTCGTGGGAAATGTCACGATGAACGACGAGCGCCGCACGATCGCAGCAACCGCTCCGCCAGCCACCTCAGCCTGCCGAACGGAAATTTTTTGTCGATCATCCGACGCGATGTCGCAGAGACTGCTCTTCGACTTCAACTGGCGAGCAGGACGTCCAGATCGGCAAAGGACCTGGCAAGCTCCGTTGCCCCTGAAGACAGAAGCTGGTCTGCGGAATGATAGCCCCACGCGACGCCGATCCCGCGGACACCAGCCGCCCTGGCCATGGCCATATCGTAGGTCGTGTCTCCGATCATCAGCGTGTCGCTGGGCTCCGCCCCCACCTCGCGCATCGCTTCCAGGATCATGCCGGGATGCGGCTTCGATGGCGCGTCGTCCGCTGTCTTGATGGTGGCGAAATGCGACAGCAGGTCGTGATGCGTCAGAATTGCGCGCACACCGCGCTGCGATTTTCCGGTAGCCACACCGAGCAGGCAGTCGCTGCGATTGGCCAGTGACAGGATCGTGTCGCGCGCTCCGGTATAGAGCGGCTCCTGATGCTCCACCGAATGTCGGAGGTCGAAGAAGGCCCGCTTGTATTGCTCGATCATGCCGTCGAATGGAAAGTCGGCATGCTCGTGCCCGAGAACCTCGAACGCTTCTCGCAACGACAAACCGACAATCGACAACACGCGCTCGCGCGGCGGGCAAATGATCCCATGCGCGTCGTATGCACGCTGCATGGCCGCGCAAATCATGTGCTGGCTGTCGACCAGCGTGCCGTCACAATCGAAGATAACAAGTTTCATTCTGCTGATGACTCGACCGCAGGCCGCCTTCGCATCTCAAGCCGGCCGTGCGATGCAGAGCAGGCATGCTCGTTGGCATGCCAATTCTGTGTCGTACCGTTGCGCGGATCAAAAATGGGCCAGTGAACCTGTCTTTTTTTCACGACACGGAAACAGCGCCATTCAATACACGCTCAAGTGGCAGCCGCTCGCGTTTTGCATTGCAATATCGGCCTGCGGCCGGTTCCGCAAGTCGCGAGTTTGCACACTGCGACAATCGCTTAACTCGATAGTGACTTCCTCTGCCCACCAATTCGCGTGTAAGATTTGAGAAATAGTCCAATTCCAATTGGACGCGGATTCGGCACAAGCCGACCGACTGGGGAAGTGAACCGCTGCCTGCGTCCGCACGTGCGAAGTTGCGTGCACGTTTGGACGCGTCCGAGGACGGAAATGAAGCTGACCGATATTTCGGAGCCTGATTATTTTCACAAGGTCGTTGACTGCCAGTGGGCCTGTCCGGCGCATACGCCAGTTCCCGAATACATTCGTCTGATCGCCCAGGGCCGCTACTCCGACGCCTATATGATCAACTGGAAATCGAATGTGTTTCCGGGAATTCTCGGCCGCACATGCGATCGTCCTTGCGAGCCCGCCTGCCGGCGCGGCCGCGTGGAAGAAGATCCGGTCGCGATCTGCAGGCTCAAGCGCGTAGCCGCAGACTACAAGGACGATGTCTCGGCGCGCATGCCCAAGAAGGCGCGGATCAAGAACGGCAAGCGCATCGCGCTGGTCGGCGGTGGCCCGGCATCGATGACGGTCGCGCGCGATCTGGCCCCGCTCGGCTATGATTGCGTGGTGTTCGATGCCGATCCCAAAGCCGGCGGCATGATGCGCACTCAGATTCCGAAATTCCGCCTGCCGGATTCGGTGATCGACGAAGAGACCGGCTACATCCTTGATCTCGGTGTTGAATTCCGCGGCGGCCAGCGCATCGACAGCCTGAAAGCACTTCTTGCTGATAATTTCGATGCCGTATTCATCGGCTCGGGTGCGCCGCGCGGCCGCGATCTCGACATCCCCGGCCGCACCGAAGCGGCTGCCAATATCCATATCGGCATCGACTGGCTCTCCTCCATCGCCTTTGGCCACACCGACAAGATCGGCAAACGCGTGATCGTGCTCGGCGGCGGCAACACCGCGATGGATTGCTGCCGTTCCGCGCGCCGTCTTGGCGGCGAAGAAGTGAAGGTCGTCGTGCGGTCCGGCTTCGACGAGATGAAAGCCTCTCCCTGGGAAAAGGAAGACGCTCAGCACGAAGACATCCCGATCTTCAATTATCTCGTTCCGAAGGCCTTCACACATGAGAACGGCAAGCTCACCGGCATCACCTTCGAGAAGGTGATGGCGGAATACGATGCCAAGGGCCGTCGCAAGCTCGTGCCTTCGGGTGAGCCGGATGAGCATTTCCCGTGCGACGACGTATTGGTCGCGGTTGGCCAGGAGAATGCCTATCCGTGGATTGAGCGCGATATCGGCATTGCGTTCGGCGAATGGGACATGCCGGTCGTCGACGAGAAGACATTCGTGTCGACCAACCCGAAAGTGTTCTTCGGCGGCGACGCCGCGTTCGGGCCTAAGAACATCATCTGGGCGGTGTCGCATGGTCATGACGCCGCGCTGTCGATCCACAAGATGCTGTCCGGCGAGGACATCACCGAGCGGCCGCTGCCGCATGTGGAGATCGAAAGCCAGAAGATGGGCATCCACGAATGGTCCTATGACAACGACATCACGCTGGATCAGCGCTTCCGCGTCCCGTTGCGGGAAAAGACGGTGGCCTTGCGCGATATCAAGGCCGAGGTCGAACTCGGCTTCGACGTGAAGCTCGCGCTCGGCGAAGCGCATCGCTGTCTGAATTGCGATGTGCAGACGGTGTTCACCGGGCAGCTCTGCATCGAATGCGATGCCTGCGTCGATATCTGTCCGATGGACTGCATCACCTTTACGCAGAATGGCGAGGAGAGCGACCTGCGCCAGCGCCTCGAAGCGCCGGCCAACAATCTCTCGCAGGATCTCTATGTCGCGAACAATCTCAAGACCGGTCGCGTCATGGTGAAAGACGAGGACGTCTGTCTGCATTGCGGCCTCTGTGCCGAGCGATGCCCGACGGGCGCCTGGGACATGCAGAAATATTTGATTGAAATGGCACACGCAGGTGAGACGAGATGCAAGGCGGCGCGATCAGCAGCGTAAACGACTTCGTCATCCGCTTCGCCAATGTGAACGGCTCCGGCTCGGCGAGCGCGAACGAGATGTTTGC
>JAEYVN010000213.1 GCA_023431725.1 Pseudomonadota bacterium | reverse complement strand
GAACAAGGCCGGCAGCGAGAAGTCGCACGGCTCGCCGCTCGGCGCCGACGAGATCGCCGGCACCCGCAAGGCGCTCGGCTGGGATCACGCACCGTTCCACGTGCCGGCCGACATCCTCAAGTTGTGGCGCGACGCCGGGCAACGCTCGCAGGATCTCCGCAAGGCCTGGGACAAGAAGCTGTCCGGCCTCGCCCCCGAGGTGAAGGCGGAATTCGAGCGCCGCCTGTCCGGCGAATTGCCGAAGGCGCTGGCCGACGCCGTGAAGAGCGTGAAGGAAACGCTCGACAAGGCGCCGAAGGACGTCGCCACGCGCTCATCGTCCGAATTCGCGCTGGAAAGCCTGTGCGCCGCGGTGCCGGAAATGATCGGCGGTTCGGCCGATCTCACCGGCTCCAACAACACCCGCACGAAATCGATGAAGGCGATCAACGCGCAGGATTTTTCGGGCCAGTTCATCAATTACGGCATCCGCGAACACGGCATGGCGGCGGCCATGAACGGCATGACGCTGCATGGCGGCATCATTCCCTATTCCGGCACGTTCCTGGTGTTCTCCGATTATTGCCGCCCCTCGATCCGCCTTGCCGCCCTGATGGGCGAGCGCGTCATCCACGTCATGACGCATGACTCGATCGGTCTTGGCGAAGACGGGCCGACGCATCAGCCGGTCGAGCATCTGGCCGCCCTGCGCGCGATCCCGAACCTCAACGTCTATCGCCCCTGCGATGCGGTGGAAGCGATCGAGTGCTGGGAACTCGCCTTGCGGTCGAAGGATACGCCGAGCGTGCTGGCGCTGACGCGCCAGAACCTGCCGCAATTGCGCAAGAGCTATACCGCCGAGAACCTCTGCGCCGCCGGCGCCTACGAGATCATGGGGGTCGACGGCGACAACGTCGACGTCTCGATCTTCGCCACCGGTTCCGAGGTCTCGATCGCCGTCGAGGCGGCGCAACTGCTGAACCGTCAGGGCAAGCCGACCCGCGTCGTCTCGGTCCCCTGTTTCGAGTTGTTCCTGAACCTGCCGGCCAAGCAGCGCCACGCCATCATCGGCGGCGCCGAGGTCAATGTCGGCGTCGAGGCCGGCGTGCGTCAGGGCTGGGACGAAATCATCGGCTCGAATGGTGTTTTCGTGGGAATGACCGGGTTCGGCGCCAGCGCGCCGTACAAGGACCTTTACAGCCACTTCGGCATTACGCCTGAAGCCATTACCGCGGCGGCGTTAAGCAAGTTCCGACCTTGACGGTCCCTCAGGGGCGTTTTGATGCCTGTTTTGGCCGATAAACGCCCCATATCAGGTTCCGCGAGTTGAGTTGGAGCAAAATCTCGCTATACGAAGCCGCATTACACATCAGTCGGGAGTTACTAGACCATGACGGTACGGGTCGCCATCAACGGGTTTGGCCGCATTGGCCGCAACGTCCTTCGCGCCATCGCTGAATCGGGCCGCAAGGATATCGAGGTGGTGGGCATCAACGATCTCGGACCGGTCGAAACCAACGCCCATCTGCTGCGGTATGACTCGGTGCATGGCCGGTTCCCCGGCGAAGTCACCGTGAAGGGCGACACCATCAACGTCGGCAACGGCGCCATCAAGGTCACCGCCGTGAAGGATCCGTCCACGCTGCCGTGGAAAGACCTCGGCGTCGACATCGCGATGGAATGCACCGGCATCTTCACCGCCAAGGACAAGGCTTCGGCGCATCTGGCCGCAGGCGCCAAGCGCGTCCTGATTTCCGCACCGGGTGAGAATTCCGACCTGACCGTTGTCTATGGCGTCAACCATGACAAGCTGACCAAGGATCACCTGATCGTCTCGAACGCCTCCTGCACCACCAATTGTCTGGCGCCGGTCGCCAAGGTGCTGAACGACTCGGTCGGCATCGAAAAAGGCTTCATGACGACGATCCACGCCTATACCGGCGACCAGCCGACGCTCGATACCATGCACAAGGATCTCTATCGCGCCCGCGCCGCGGCGCTGTCGATGATCCCGACCTCGACCGGCGCCGCCAAGGCCGTCGGCCTCGTGCTGCCGGAGCTGAACGGCAAGCTCGACGGTGTCGCCATCCGCGTGCCGACACCGAACGTGTCGGTGGTCGATTTCAAGTTCGTCGCCAAGAAGGCGACCAGCAAGGACGAGATCAACGCCGCGATCAAGACCGCCGCTGCGCAGCAGCTCAAGGGCATCCTCGGCTTCACCAACGACCCCAACGTCTCGGTCGATTTCAACCACGACCCGCATTCCTCGATCTTCCATATGGACCAGACCAAGGTGATGGACGGCACGCTGGTGCGCGTCATGTCGTGGTACGACAACGAATGGGGCTTCTCGAACCGCATGTCCGATACCGCGGTTGCAATGGGCAAGCTGATCTAGGTCGTTCGCGTCCCGGACGCGATGCACCGTGAAACGGTGCATCGCTGATCCGGGACCTATTCTTTACAGATCCCGGTTCTGCAGCGCACCGCCAGACGCTGCGCTGCGCCCGGGCCCACGAGACCGAGCGCAATGAGCACCTTCCGTACCCTCGACACTGCCGATCTGAACAACAAGCGCGTGCTGCTGCGCGTCGATCTCAACGTTCCGATGGAAAACGGCAAGGTGACCGATGCGACGCGCATCGAGCGCGTCATCCCGACCATCACCGAGATCGCCGACAAGGGCGGCAAGGTGATCATTCTGGCGCATTTCGGACGGCCGAAGGGACGGGATGAAAAGGATTCGCTGAAGCCGGTCGCCGCCGCGCTCGCGCAGATCATCGGGCGTCCGGTCGCCTTCGCTGACGATTGTATCGGTGAGGCCGCCAAGGCTGCCGTCGATGCCATGAAAAGCGGCGACATTCTCGTTCTGGAAAACACCCGCTTCCACAAGGAAGAGGAAAAGAACGATCCGGCCTTTGTCGACCAGCTCGCATCGCTCGGCGATGTCTATGTCAACGACGCCTTCTCGGCCGCGCACCGTGCGCATGCCTCGACCGAAGGCCTTGGTCACAAGCTGCCCGCCTATGCCGGCCGCACCATGCAGGCCGAACTGGATGCGCTGACCAAAGCGCTGGTTGCGCCGAAGAAGCCGGTGATCGCCATTGTCGGCGGCGCCAAGGTCTCGACCAAGATCGAACTGCTCGAAAACATGATCGACAAGGTCGATGCGCTGGTGATCGGCGGCGGCATGGCCAATACCTTCCTGCACGCGCAGGGCATCAACGTCGGCAAGTCGCTGGCCGAGCGCGATCTCGCCGATCTGGCCCGCCGCATCATGGCCAAGGCCGAGGCTGCCAAATGCGCCATCATCCTGCCGGTCGATGCGGTGGTCGCAAACGAATTCAAGGCCAACGCGCCGTCGCATGCCTACGGCCTCGACGCGATCCCGGCCGATGGCATGATCCTCGATGTCGGTCCGTTGTCGATCGATCGCGTGAATGCTGCCATCAGCGACG
>JAEYVN010000019.1 GCA_023431725.1 Pseudomonadota bacterium | reverse complement strand
ACCAGCGTTCCAGCACCTCCTCGGCCGCGTCGATGTAAACCGAGAAGTCGAAGAAGTCGGACACGAACGGCACCGCCTTGCCGTCCTTGGGCGGCCGGCCGGTCTGCAACACGTTCAATCCTTCAACAATAAGAATGTCCGGCCGATCAATCTCGATCCATTCATTGGGCACCACGTCATAGACGATGTGCGAATAGATCGACGCCCGCATCGGCCGCCGCCCGGCCTTGATGCCTGACAGAAAGTGCAGCAATTCCGGCAGGTCGTAGCTTTCCGGAAAGCCTTTCTTCTCCATCAGATTTTCGCGTTCCAACACCGCGTTCGGATAAAGAAAGCCGTCGGTCGTGACGAGATCGACCTTCGGCGTGTTCGGCCAGCGCGCCAGCAGCGCCTGCAGCACGCGCGCCGTGGTGGATTTGCCGACCGCAACAGAACCGGCAACGCCGATGATATAGGGTACCTTGGAATCCTCGGTGCCGAGGAAGCTCTGCTGGACGCGAAACAGCCGCTGCGACGCCGCGACATACATCGACAGGAGACGCGAGAGCGGCAGATAGATGTGCTCCACCTCTTCCATGTCGAGGCGGTCATGCATGGAGCGCAGAACAGCGACCTCTTCGGGACTGAGGGTCATCGGCGTATCGGCGCGCAACGCCGCCCATTGGGCGCGGCTGAAGCTGCGATACGGCGAGACTTCCGGTTCGATCCGCTGTTCCATGAAAGCCGCTTCCATCACTCGCGCGGGCGCGAGGCCTTTTCCTGCAATCCGGACTGTGCGGTTCGCGCAGCCAATGCCGCTTCCACCTCCGTCACGGCCACTCCGCGCGCTTCCAGCAACACCACGAGATGGTAGAGCACATCGGCGGCCTCGGAAATCACACGTTCACGATCCTCCCCGACGGCCGCAAGCACGGTTTCGACCGCTTCCTCGCCGAATTTCTTGGCGCAATGCGCCACGCCCTTGTCGAGCAACTTGCGGGTATAGGACTCCTCGGCGCTGGCCTGCGCGCGTTCCTTCACGCGCTGGGCGAGGTCGGCAAGGGTGAATGTTACGGGGGCTGCCACAGTCATCTCCGGTCTGTCGGCACCTCTTAGCGCGTCGGAGCGACGATGTGGACTCCCGCCAAGGGAAAAGCCGGTCCGGGCGCCGGGTCAGGCCATGCCGGTCCGCGCAGCGGTCCGCTTTGACACTGGCTAAACTTGGACCTGCACGGCATGATGCCTGCACCTGATGGCCTGCAACCAGATTTCATAATCACAAAAACACTCGGGAGGACCTATGACGCTTGCCCTGCGCATCGCTGCGATATTCTTTGCCCTGACATCGTTTGCGCATGCGCAAGACTTTCCGACCAAACCGATCAAGCTGATCGTGCCCTTCCCGCCCGGTGGCCCCAACGACATCATTGCCCGCGTGGTCGCTTCGAAGATGCAGGACCTGATCGGCCAGCCTGTGGTCATCGACAATCGTGGCGGCGCCGGCGGCGTGATCGGCACCGATGCCGTGGCCAAGGCCGAGCCGGACGGGCACACGATCGCCATCACCTCTGCCGGTGCGCTGGCCATCTCCAGGAGCCTGCAGGAGAAAGTGCCCTACGACTCGCTGAAGGATCTGAAGCCGGTCACGCTGGTCGCCAAGGTGCCGGAATTGCTGGTGGTCGCAAACAATGTGCCAGCGTCATCGATGAAGGAATTGCTGGAGCTGGCGAAGTCCCGCCCCGGCAAGATGAACTTCGCATCGACCGGACCCGGCAGCATGCCGCATCTCGCCGGCGAAATGTTCAGGATCACCGCCGGCATCGATATCGTGCATGTCCCCTACAAGGGCGCGGCGCCGGCGGTGAATGACATCATCGGCCAGCAGGTCGAGATGGTCTTCCTCGATCTTCCCGTACTGCTGCCACAGGTGCAGTCCGGCAAGGTAAAGCCGATCGCAATCGGCAGCCGAGAACGCGCCGCGTCGCTGCCGAATGTGCCGACCACCGGCGAAGTCGGCCTGCCGCAGATCGAAGCCGAGAACTGGTATGGCATGGTCGCGCCGGCCAAGACGCCCCCGGCCGTAATCGCCAAGCTGCACAAGGTCACAGCCGAAGCGCTCAGGTCGCCCGAGGTGAAGGACAAGCTTGCGAGTCAGGGCGCCATCCTCGTCGGCAATACGCCGGAGGAATTTGCCGCCTACATCCAGAGCGAAATCGACAAATGGGCCAAGGTCGCGAAAGCAGCCAACATCAAGCCGAACTAAGCGACGACAAGTTCATTACAAAAGGTCCGCTCGTTCCCGCGAAAGCGGGGACCCAGATTCTGGAGCCCGTTGTCGCGGGAGTGAGCGGAGAAACTGGACAGCATGACCTCCGCCTCTTCCTTCCGCTGGACCGCCAGCGAACCCAGCATCTGCTACACACTCGACGGCACCGGATCGCGCAGCCTGATCGCGATCCATGAACTCGGTGGCAGCCTCAACAGCTTCACCGAAATCGTGCCGCACCTGCAGCGCGACTTTCGTATCCTGCGCTACGATCAACGCGGCGCAGGTCTATCGGAAAAGCCGCGCCGGCCCTTCACCTTTGCCGATCATGTGTCCGATCTGGAGCGCGTGCTGGATCATGCCGGCATCGCTCCGCCTTATCATCTTCTGGGACTTGCGGCCGGCGCGGCCATCGCCGTGGCCTTCGCACACAAGCATCCGAAAGACAGCGTGGCGCTGGCACTTTGCGCACCGGCCTTGTCGGTCAGCGCGGATCGCCGCACCTATCTTGAAGGACGGACCGCACTCGCAGCACGCGATGGCATGCGCGCGGTCGAGGGCGACACACTGTCACGCTCTTACCCGGAACGCTATCGCGAGCGCGATCCGGCCCGCTTTGCGGTCTATCGCGCGGCTTTTCTCGCCAATGATCCGGTCAGCTATGGCCATATCAACATGGCCTTTGCCGATGCCGATGTTGGCGAGGCATTGCATGCCTTACGCGCGCACTGCCTGCTGCTGGCGGGCGAACATGACGGATTGCGACCGCCGGAGCAGGTCAAGACGATCATCGCGCAGATCGAAGGCGCGAAGTTCGATGCGATCGATTCCGGGCACATCATGCCGGTTCAGGCGCCGGAAGCGATGAGCCAGGCCGTTCGTTCGTTTTTTCAATCGGTCTGACGATCGGCCGCTTG
>JAEYVN010000089.1 GCA_023431725.1 Pseudomonadota bacterium | reverse complement strand
ATAAAGACGCCGCATAAAATGGTAAAAAGACCGAATGCGGCCCAGGCGCCTAGCAGCGGGAGCAGGGAGTCGAACGTCAATGTGTTGCCCTGCTTTTGCGAACTGGCCAGCGCGTCGATGATGCGACCGAACAGAACCGGCTCCGCAAATTGCGCACCGGCGAGTGCGACGTTCGAGAGTGCAAGGAACCACGCGAGCTTGGCTTCTGGGCCAAGCAGCGAAAGAACCCGACCGTAGAGCCGAATGAGATTCATTTTTTCTAAAAGTTCCGTCCGAAGTGGGGGCCAAAGCTACTGAATAAGCACTACCGAATTACCCGCAGTGTGAACGGATGCTTCTACCGCCGTTCATCATCCGACCAGTCGTTGTTCAATAAATAAGATGTGATCGCAGTTGCTGCTCCCCTTTTGTCAGTCTATGCCAAATCCGCAGGGCAAACCTGTAAAAAGCAAACCCTTCCAAGATTTGACGAATGATCAATATCCCGACGGAGCTTCTGCGAACCTTGGTCGCAGTCGTGGATTTGCGCAGCTTTACGAAAGCGGCCCAATCGCTTGGTGTGACCCAGCCAGCGGTTAGCGCGCAAATCAAGCGTTTACAGGTTTTGCTGGATTGCGAGTTGTTCGACAAGAGCGCTCCCGGTGTGAGCCTCACCCCATCGGGCCGACTTGTCGTGAATTTTGCCCGGCGCATGCTCAGCATCAACGATCAGATTGTGGAGGTCTCGGTCCCTCGACTATCCACTCAAACCATACGGATTGGAGTTTCCGGTGATATTGCAGCGCCTGTGCTGCCGCCATTGCTGGCCGAGTTCAAGCAACGCTTTCCGGGGCTGCGCTTTTCCGTACGGAGCGAGAATGTCGACGTCATGGAGCGCAACTTGCGGCAAGGTGACCTCCAACTTTTGATTGGGGTGTCCGAAGGTGGCGTCATAAGTGATGCGCGCCACCAATGGACGGAACCGATGGTGTGGGTGCGCAGCCCCTCTTTTCAATTTGATAGGGAAGCGCCTGTTCCCCTGGTCACACTCGGAGAGATATCTACTTATCACCGTGCCGCGGTTAAGGCACTCGGTAAGGCACAGCGTCCCTACGAGGTTGCCTTCATGGACGCAAGCGAGGCAAGTGTCGTGGCGGCGGTGAACAGCGGACTTGGTGTCAGTGCCGTGACCTTGCCATCAGCGAAAAGAGCGGGGCTTGAACCCTGGCACGACGCACCGCTGCCATCGATCAGCGATGTGACTTGCGGAATCTGCCTTGGCGAACACGGTGACCGTACGGTTCTTGAAGAACTTGCTGATGCAGTGCGCGACCTTTTGAATCCGGGCGCCCATCAGTTTGCGGACAGTGCCGCGGTCTGCAATCGTTCCTAGTAAGCGTCGCACCTTAATTCTGAGCAAAACCGGAACGCTGGGCCCAGCCGGTCATACGCTGCTCCAGAATCGCCATTACCCAGTACATGACGATGCCGAGCACCGCGAGTGCGAGCAGGCCGGCGAAGATCAGCGGTACGTTGAACTGCGCCTGTGCCTGCAGCATCAAGTTGCCGATGCCGTTGTTGGAGGCCACGCTTTCGGAGACCACTGTGCCAACAAAGGCGAGTGTGATCGCAACCTTCAGCGAGCCGAAGAAATAGGGCAGCGAACGAGGGATGCCTACTTTGCGCATGATGTCGAACTTGGATGCCCCGAGGGCTTTCAACACGTCCTCAAGCTCCGGCTCGATGGTGGCAAGTCCGGTCGCGACATTGACGACGATCGGGAAGAACGAAATCAGGAACGCAGTCAATACGGCGGGGATGAAGCCGATGCCGAACCACAACACAAGGATCGGCACGACCGCGACTTTCGGAATCGCATTGAAGCCGATCATCAGGGGGTAGATGCCAGCATAGATTGTTCGCGACCAGCCCACCACGAGTCCCAGTGCGAGGCCAAAGCCAACGGCCATGAGGAAGCCTAGCATCGTGGATTCAAGCGTGATCCAGGAATTGCGCAGCAGCGCCGGCCAGTAATCGATGCTGGCTTTGAAAACAGCGGTCGGCGGTGGGAGGAAGAATTCAGGGATCTGGAAGACGCGGCAGACGATTTCCCATACCAGGAAAAGAGCGACCGTGCAGATCCAGGGAGCGAGGCGGATAAAAACCTTGGCGTTTTTCATTGCCGAGCCTGCACGATATGGCTGCGCAATTCCTGCACGATGTTCTGAAACTCTTTGGTGAACGTGACGTCGAGCTCGCGCGGGCGCGGCAGCTCGATCTTCTTTTCCACCAGAATGCGGCCGGGCCGCTGTGACATCACGAAGATACGGTCGGCGAGGAAGACGGCTTCGCGCAGATCATGCGTCACCAGCACGACCGTGATGCCGCGGGCGGCATGCAGGTCGCGGATCACGCACCATAATTCTTCGCGCGTGAATGCGTCGAGCGCGCCGAACGGCTCGTCGAGCATCAGCAATTGCGGTTCATGGATCAACGCGCGGCAGAGCGATGTGCGCTGTTGCATGCCGCCGGATAATTGCCAGGGAAATTTGCTGCCGAAACCGCCAAGGCCGACAGAGGCGAGCAGCTTCTCGGCGCGCTCGACATATTGCGCCTTGTTCCGGCGCAACTCGCGGCGATGCGGCTGCACGATTTCCAGCGGCAGCAAAAGGTTTTCGAGAGTGGTCCGCCACGGTAGCAATGTCGGGGCCTGGAAGGCCATGCCGGCAATCTTCACCGGCTTGGTCACTGGCTGGTTGGCGACGCGGACATGACCGGCGAACGGAAATTGCAGGCCGGTTGCCAGCTTCATCAGCGTGGACTTGCCGCAACCGGAGGGGCCGACAACCGCGGCGAATTCGCCGCGGTTGATGTTGATGGTCAGATCCTGAACGGCGAGAACGCCTTCTGGCCCGGCTGCAATCCCGCCATAGCGGTGACTGACGCCGTCTAGCGATACGAAGCCGGGCTCCATTGTTCCCCCGAGAAGCCGAGCTTACAGTTTGCGATCGGCCGCGGCCGGCAGGAAGGAAGCGTCGAAGATCGTCTCGCCCTTTGGCTTTCCATTCTTGAAGTCGTAGGTGATCGCGATCTGGTCAATGGATTTGTCCAGGCGGCCGGCATCGACGCCACCGAAACCATTCGCCTTCACTTCCGGGGTCACGATGTTATCCCGCAGGGCCATCTTGAGACGCTCGAGCTCGACGTCCTTCTTGGCAACGTCGTTGCGCTTGACGACCGAGTCGACTGCCGTTTCTGGCGACTTCACGGTGTCCTTCAGGCCCTTGAGGAAGGCGTTCAGGAATTTCTTGACGACTTCCGGCTTCTCGGCGGCGAACTTCGGGTTCACGATGATCGCGTTGCCGTAGAGGTTGACGCCGTGATCGGCCATCAGCATCACGACGATGTCGTCAGCCGGTACGCCGCGGTCCTTCAAGTTGATGTAGGACGAGAACGAGAAGCCGGTGATGGCGTCGACCTGACCGGCGGCGAGCATCGGCTCGCGCACCGGGAAGCCGACGTTTTCGATCGTCACCTTCGACGGATCGATGCCGTTGGCCTGGGTGAAGATCTTCCACTGCGCATAGGCACCGTCCGGCGCGGGCGCGCCGAGTTTCTTGCCCTCGAGCTCTTTCGGCGTGGTAACGCCGCGGCTCTTGCGCGAGACGATCGAGAAGGCCGGCTTGTTGTAGACCATGAAGATGGCCTTGATCGGCACATTGGGATTGGCGTCGCGGAACTTGATCAGCGAGTTGATGTCGCCGAAGCCGATGTCATAGGTGCCCGAAGCAATACGGTTCAGCGGCTCGAGCGAACCGCCCGCGGTATCGATCGTGACATCCAGCCCTTCGGCCTTGTAGTAGCCCTTGTCGGCTGCGACCAGGAACGGGGCCGCCGGGCCCTCGAATTTCCAGTCGAGCGTGAATTTCACAGGGGTCTGGGCAGCGGCTGTACCGCAACCGAGCGCTGTCGCGACTGCGACAACAAAACCTGTCCTCCGGAATGCTTCCGCAACAATCGACATCGCTTATCCTTTCCCGACTTCGCCCGGCACGGCTCTTCCGGCGCGGCTGGGCGTCACACGCGTAACAATGACATTAACAGCAAAGAACATGCCGCCTTAAAGAGCAAGGTAGAACGGTGCCGCGTTGCCATTCTGCACAGCGTTGAAGCACATCGTGCCGAATTGACGTGCATTGGGCAAATGCACACCTTTTTGTGCGCTTCTGCCGGCATCTGAACGTGTCGGTTAAAGACCGGGAAGGCGGAGAGAATGAGCCAGTCGGGGTCCTTGGCGGCGAACGACCACCCGCAAAGCGGAGCAGTGCCGAAATTTTCTGCCCCCTATATGCCGCCGGACGAGGATTTTGCCCGGCGATGGCTGGCACATCCGCAATCGGCCGATGCCGATGCCCGGATTGATGCGCTAGCCGCCCATTTGGTGAAGGCCATCCGTGCGCATGCCGGCGGTCTCGGCGGCATCGATGACTTTCTGCACGCTTATTCATTATCCACACGGGAGGGGCTGGCGCTTATGGTTCTGGCTGAGGCGCTGCTCCGGGTGCCGGATGCAGCGACGGCCGATCAACTGATCGAGGACAAACTGGCGGGGCGCGACTGGTCGCATCCGGATCACAAACAGGACTCGCTGCTGGTTTCCGCTTCCGCCTGGACTCTCGGGGTGACGGCGCGGCTGATCCAGCCCGGCGAGACGCCGGAAGGCATCATCGACGGCCTCACCAGGAGGCTCGGCCTCCCCGCCGTGCGGCTGGCGACGCGGCAGGCGATGCGGCTGCTTGGCTCGCATTTCGTCCATGGACAGACGATCGAGGAGGCTATCGAGCGCGCCAAGGCGGACCCGGAGGCGCGCTTCTCGTTCGACATGCTGGGCGAGGGCGCGCGGACGGCAGCGGATGCGGCGCATCACTTCGAGTCGTATGCGCATGCCATTGATGTGATCGGCAAAACCTCAAGTGCCACCGGTCTCCTGGACCGGTCCGGCATCTCCGTGAAGCTGTCGGCCCTGCATCCGCGCTATGAGGCGGTGTCGCGCGAGCGGGTCATGGCGGAGCTGGCGCCGCGCCTTCTGGAGCTAGCGCGGAAGGCCAAGGCGTACGACCTCAACTTCAC
>JAEYVN010000578.1 GCA_023431725.1 Pseudomonadota bacterium | reverse complement strand
GATGAAATCCGGCCTTGTGCGGCGTTGTTCCCCAGCTTTTTGCGCGGTTACAACTTTTTGGCGAATGCGTCCTGAATGAAATCGTCGAGCATCCGATAGGTCTGGTGCGCGGCCGCGGCGTCGTATTCCGCCACGCCCGGCATGTTGGCCTCTTCCTCGGTGAAGGAATGCAGGCGGCCGCCGAAATCGAGGATCTGCCAGTTGGCCCCGGCGCCATCGAGTTCCGCTTCCAGCGCATCGCGATCGGCCTTGCCGGACACAGGATCCTTGGTGCCATGCAGGACGAAGATCGCAGTTTTGATGTCGCCCTTCTTCGCCGGCATGGTGGTCGCGAGATCGCCGTGCAGGCTGACGACAGCGTCGAGTTCGGCACCGCTGCGCGCCAGCTCCAGGACATTGCCGCCGCCGAAGCAGAAGCCGACCGCCGCCTTCTTCGATGAATCGCCGATGCCGCGCTTGTCGGCTTCCGCGATCATGGTCTGCAGCGCGGCGTTGACGCGGGCGCGGCCCTCGACGCGATCCTGGCGCACCTTGGTCATCCACTCGGTGGCTTCGGCCGGACCGTCGCAGGTCTTGCCCTCGCCATACATGCAGGCGACGAACGCAACGTATTTGTCGCCGGCCATTTTCGCCGCGCGCTCGATGATGGTATCGGTCACGCCCAGCCAGTTCGGCATCACCAGCAGCAGCGGACGCTTGCCGCTGACTTTCTCGTTCCAGACGAGGGCGCCATGGCCCACGACGCTACCTGCTTGATACTGAATTCGTTCAACAGCCACGGCATTCCTCCGACCGATCGCAACGGCTCCTGCGCAAGCCTTGCATCTACACCGTCAAGTGATGACGGCACAGATGTCATTTTGGCAAGGATCATTGTGACGCCGCGATGATGCCGGGCAACCCCCTGCTATCCGCTGTAGGGCGTTGCGCCTTGCTGCTTCGAGAGGCGATCTGGTTTTTCCGTGCGGCGCGCGGCGCGAAGGCAGCGGGGCGCGCGGCGCTAGACCTTTTCCGGCATCGCGATGCTGCGGCCGACGGCTTCTGGTCGCGGCAGCCGGGCATGGGATTTGCGCACTTCGGCCAGACGCTTCGCCACATCGGGCGGGAAGGGCGTTGCCTTCTTCGCCGCCATGTCGACATGCAGGGACAGGTTTTCGGATGTCGCCGAGACCCAGCCTTCGGTGGCGTGGAACAGCTGCTGGAAGAAGTGCATCCGCTTGTTGTCAAATTCCAGCAACTGGAACGTCACCCGCACCGGCGCGCCCTCATGCAACTCCCGCAAATAGCGAACGTGGACTTCGGCGGTAAAGAAGGAGAGCTGGCGCTCATTGCGATAGCGCTGCCCAAGGCCGGCAAGATTGTAGAGTTCGTCGAGGCCGCGATCGAACAGCACGTTGTAATAAGCCATGTTCATATGGCCGTTGAAATCGATCCAGTCCCGCTCGACGGTCATCACCGACGAGACGAAAGGTGCAAAGAAGACTGGTTCGAAGTCTGTGCGATCAAGCATGGCGGATTTTGTCTGTATGCACTGCACATGTAAATCGATAATGCGCAGAACGATTGCAATTTGATCAACTTCATGTGTCAGCTGAAAGCCAACGTGAGGTGGACGGAATCCGGATTTGCCAATTTTGCCGGACAGCCACGCCGCGCAAACCAGATTCCACTTTTCCTAAATCCTGCATTAGGTTCTGCCCCACGTTTGACGAGGACCCTGCCAATGGCGTTTGCGGCCGAAGCCAAGACAACCACCGAACCCGCGCGCGACCCGCAAGCGACCGCGCAGGCGCTCTCGGAACTCGCTGCCCATTTCGGCAATCGGCTTGTCACGTCACAGGCCGTCCGCGAGCAGCACGGCAATACGCTCACCTGGATTCCGAACCAGCCGCCGGAGGCTGTGGTGTTTCCGCAGGAGACGGCCGATGTGCAGGCGGCGGTGCGCATCTGCGCGCGCCATGGCGTGCCGGTCATTCCCTTCGGCACCGGGACCTCGCTGGAGGGCCAGATCAATGCGCCGCAGGGCGGCGTGACCATCGATTTCCGCGACATGAACCGCATCCTGGCGGTGCATGCCGAGGATCTCGACTGCGTGGTCGAGCCGGGCGTCACCCGCAAAATGCTGAACGAGCATCTGCGCGATCAGGGCCTGTTTTTCCCGATCGATCCGGGTGCCGATGCCTCGCTCGGCGGCATGGCCTCGACGCGGGCGTCCGGTACCAACGCGGTCCGCTACGGCACGATGAAAGACAATGTGCTGTCGCTGAAGGCGGTGTTGGCCAACGGCGAGGTCATGACCACCTCGACTCGGGCGCGGAAATCGTCGTCGGGCTACGACCTGACCCGGCTGATGGTGGGAGCGGAAGGCACGCTCGGTGTCATCACCGAACTGACGCTGAAGCTGCACGGTATTCCCGAAGCGATCGGCGCCGCGATCTGTCCCTTCCCAAGTGTGGAAGCGGCCTGCAACGCCACGATCCTGACCATCCAGTCCGGCATCCCGGTCGCGCGCATCGAACTGCTCGATGCCTTGCAGGTGAAGGCCTGTAACGCCTATTCGAAGCTGACCCTGCCGGAATCGCCGCTGCTGCTGCTGGAATTCCATGGCACCGAGGCGGGCGTTGCCGAGCAATCGCAGCGCTTCGGCGAGATCGCTGCCGACCTGGGCGGCGGGCCGTTCGAATGGACCACCAGGCCGGAGGAGCGCACGCGGTTGTGGCAGGCGCGGCATGACGGGTATTGGGCAGCGCTATCGCTGCGTCCGGGCGCCCGATCGCTGGCCACCGATGTCTGCGTGCCGATCTCGCGGCTGGCCGAATGTGTCACCGAGAGCCAGCGCGATCTGCAAGAGGCAGGTCTTCTCGGGCCGGTGGTCGGACATGTGGGCGATGGCAACTTCCATGTGGCGCTTCTGGTCGACGTCGATGATGCCGACGAAGTGAAGCGGGTGAAAACATTCATCCAGCGACTGGCCGAGCGGGCCCTGGAGATGGGCGGCACCTGCACCGGCGAGCATGGCGTCGGACAGGGCAAGATGAAATATCTGCTGGCGGAGCACGGGGTGCCGGCGATCACCGCAATGCGGGCCATCAAGCAGGCGCTCGATCCGCAAAACATCATGAATCCCGGAAAGATGCTGCCTGATTTGTAGGCCTTCCAGCATGGCGGCCTGACGCCGGCATCACAGATTTGCCCATAAACCACACTAATTGTTGGGCCTGTCGTGTGGTGCCGGGGTGGTCCCGCAGCGCCCGAATTGACATTATTCTTGCAGGGCAGAACGGATAGGCTCGTCCCCAAGGGGCGGGACTACGGATGATTCTGGTGAGCTAGTGCAAACGACGTTGCTCAGTTTGGCGATGGCCTTGATCGTGGCGCTGCTCGCGGCGTTGCTCGGCCCGTATTTCATCGACTGGAATGCCCATCGCGCAACCTTTGAAAAGCAGGCCGGCGAAGCGCTCGGCCTGCCGGTGCGCGTGACCGGTCCGATGGATGTGCGGCTGTTGCCCACGCCGAGCCTGGTTCTTTCCGGGATCGAGATCGGCAAGCCTGACGATCCGCAGGCCGTTCGGGCCAAGGCGCTGGCCATCGAGTTTGCCCTGCCGCCGCTGTTCTCGGGCAAGCTGCGCGCCGTCGAAATGCGGCTGATCGGCCCGGAAGTGAAGGTCTCGCTGGCCAAGGACGGCCGCGCCACTGTCCCCGCCTTGCTCGATGGTGTCAGTGCCGAAACCTTCTCGATCGACAAGCTGAATATCGAGGACGCCCGCATCGAGTTGTCCGATGCGGCGAGCGGAGCCAGCACAAGCCTCAGCAAGCTCTGGTTCAACGGCGACGTCCGCGCGCTGCCAGGTCCGATCCGCGGCGAGGGCGCCTTCGTCCTCGATGGCGGATTGTATAGCTATCGGCTCTCCACCGGGCGCCCCGAAGCCGGCGGCTCCCGCCTCAGGTTGAGCGTCGATCCGTCCGACCGTCCGGTGACGGCGGATGTGGAGGGCCTGTTCGTCACAGAAGGCGGTGCCCCGCGATTTGAGGGCCAGGCCACGCTGACGCGGCGGGTCGCCTCCAGCAAGGGCGACAAAACCGCGCCGCCCGACCCGTGGCGCGTCAGCGCCAGGATGAAGGCCAATGCGGCGAACGCCTTGTTCGAGCAGGTCGAGTTTCAATACGGCCCGGATGATCGCGCGCTGAAACTTGGTGGGACCGCGGAGGCAAAATTCGGTGCCGCGCCCCGCTTCAACGTCGTTTTGTCGGCGCGTCAGCTCGACGCCGATAAATTGCTGGCGGCAACGAGCGGCGCCAATCTGCCGCCGCGCGCGGCGCTGACGGCCGTGCTGTCGGCGGCGGGCGACATGGCGAAGCCGCTGATCCCGACCCAGATCGGCTTCGGGATCGATGTGGTGACACTGGGCGGCGGATCGCTGCAGAACGTCCGTGGCGACATCGAGCTGGGCAACGGCGTGACGGCATTGAGCGGCTTCGAGGCGCGCGGGCCGGGCTTCACCCAATTGCAGGCCAGTGGAGAGATCCACCTCGAGAATGGTCGGTTGTCGTTTGCCGGGCCGGTGGATGTGACCTCCGGCGATCCCCGCATCTTCGGCGATTGGCTGGAAGGCCGGGCCATCACCTCGCTGCCGACGCGTCCAGCGCGCCTGCGCGGCGACGTCACGCTTAGCCCGCAGAAGGTCGCCATCGAACGGATGCAGGCGGACATTGATCGCAAGGCCGTTGCCGGTAGCGTCGCTTACGCGCCGGCCCGCGATGGGGGGCGCAGCCAACTCGATTTGTCATTGCGGGCCGACGAATTCGATTTCGACACGCTGCTGCAGTTCGCCGGAACGGCAAAATCCTTGAGCGATGCGGACCGTCCCGATGACGTATCGCTGGCGCTGGCGCTGGGGCGCCTGCGCTTTGCCGGCGTCGAAGCCGGAAAAACCGACGTGAAGCTCGCGCTGAATGCCGACGGGCTCAACGTCGAGCGTTTTTCGATCGGCGAGTTCGGCGGGCTTTCCGTCGA
>JAEYVN010000525.1 GCA_023431725.1 Pseudomonadota bacterium | reverse complement strand
AGCCATAGCTGAGCTTGTCAGGATTATTCTTCAGATAGGCCAGGAATTCCGGAACGGTCTTGGCCGGCACCTTCGGATCGACGATCACCATGTTCGGCTGATAAGCCACCATGGCAATCGGGTGGATGTCCTTCAGCCCGTTATAGCCAAGCTTCTCCTTGTAGATGTGCGGCAGGATGAACAGCGTGCCGGCCGACACAACGGCGAGCGTGTAGCCATCGGGCTTGGAATTCGCCATCGCGGCAATGCCGATGCTGCCACCGGCCCCGCTCTTGTTCTCGATCACGAACTGCTGGCCGAGCCGGTGCGACAGGCGCTCGGAAAACAGACGCGCTGCCGCATCGACATTGCCGCCGGCGGCAAAGGGAACGATCACCGTCACCGGCTTGGCTGGCCATTGCTGCGCGGCGACCGGCGTCGAGCCGGTGGCAACACTGGCAAGCATTGAAAAGAGGGTAGCGACGGCGATTGAAACGCATTTCATTCCCGGTCCTCCCGAAACGCTTTTTTGCGATTTTATTGAACGCGTGCGCGCACGCGAGCCGGCACCTCTTAGTTCGACAGTTTCGCGCCCGCCTGCTCCACCGCCTTGGACCAGCGTGCGAGTTCGGCCTTGTTGAGCTTCAACAGATCTTCCGGCGAACCGGCCACGGGATCGATGCCCTGGATCTGAAGGTTCTTCTGCACCTCGGGAGTCTTGATGATTTTCAGGATGGTGTCGTTCAGCTTGGTGACGACATCGCGTGGTGTTTTCGCCGGCGCCCAGACACCGAACCAGGCCGACACCTCGAAGTCATCCATCCCCGCCTCTTTCATCACCGGCACATCCGGCAATGCATCGATGCGGTTGGCGCTGGTGATGGCGATCGCGCGCAGCTTGCCTTCCTTGATATGACCGAGCAGCGGCAGGTAGTGATAGAACATGAACTGGATTTCGCCGCGCAGCAGATCGGTGATGGCCTGCGCGCCACCGCGATACGGCACATGCGTCGCCTTCAAGCCGTTGCGCGCGACGAACATCGCACCCGATAGATGATTGGACGTGCCGTTGCCGGACGAGCCGTAATTCACCTTGCCCTGGTTGGCGGCGATATAGGCGATCAGATCCTTCACATTCTTGATCGGCAGATCGGGATGCACGACCAGCACATTCGGCGCCGTGCCGAACTGGATCACCGGCGCGAAGTCATTGATCGGATCGTAATTGATCTTCGCATAGACAGCAGGATTGATCGAATGCGTGCCGATCGTCCCCATCAGCAGCGTGTAGCCATCCGGGGCCGAACGCGCGACCGCTTCCGAACCAACGCCGCCGCCTGCCCCGCCGCGATTGTCGATCACGACACTCTGTCCGACCGCTTTCGACAATTCTTCCGAAAGAATGCGACCGACGAGATCCGTGGTGCTGCCGGCGGGAAACGGCACCATCAGCGTGATCGGACGTGAGGGATACGTCTGTGCGTTTGCCGCAATATTGGTTGTACAGATTGTTGCAACAGAAACTGTTGCCAATGTCAGGATCAGAGACGCAACGCGAGACGCTCTCCGGACTCGTGTCCGTAGCCGCATGCCAACCTCCCCATGAATCGCTGCCGTCTGACGACAGTCGCTTTTTGTGAGGAGAGCCTAGAGGCGCCAATTGGCAACGACAAGCCCGCGTTTTCAAAAGCGCGCCGATGCCTTGCCCATCACGTCTGCGTGCGGCCCGATCCCACTCCGGTTTACCAGCGTTGGTTTGTGCGCTGCCCATGTCGACCGCACCACAGCATCGCCCACTCCCCCTTTCGACATCATGCAGCGCACAACAATCGCAGCGAAGGAATAGCCCATGAACGAGATCTCTCGCCGCCAATGGCTGGCCGGCGCAGCGCTCGCGGGCGCGAGCGCTGCTTTACCGCCATTCGGTGCCGCCTATGGCAAGGCACCACAGATCGGATCACAGGAACCGGGTTTCTATCGCTTCAAGGTCGGGGACTACGAAATCACCGCGGTGAATGACGGCACCTGGTTCCGCAAACTCCCATCCTTCATCAAGACCGCGGACGTTCCTGATGTGCAGAAGGCGTTGACGGATGCCTTCATGCCGACCGACACAATACCGATCCCCTTCACCATGCTGATGGTCAATACCGGTCCGCGGCTGATCGCCTTCGATGCCTGCACGGGCGGCCAATTCGGCTCATTCGCTCCGCAATCCGGCACCTTCATGAAAAATCTCGCCGCCGCCGAGATCGATCCCGATGATGTCGATGCGATCTATATTTCGCATTTCCATCCCGACCACATCAATGGCATCAAGACCAAGGACAACGACCTTGTCTTTCCGAACGCGTCGATCAACGTGCCGGCGGCCGAATGGGACTTCTGGATGAATGACGCCAATATGAGTTCGGCGTCCGATGCTGCCGAGCCGTCATTCAAGAATGCCCGTCGCATCTTCGGAGATATCGCGGGCAGCGTGGGTCGCTTCCCGTCCGGCAAGGAGCTGGAAAGCGGTATCACCAGCATCGCCGCGCCGGGACACACGCCGGGGCATACCGCCTTCATGATCACGTCGGACGGTCAGTCGCTGCTCTATCTGGCTGATGTCGCATTCCATCCGGCGGTATTTGTGCGTCATCCCCAATGGCAGCCGGTGGTCGATATGGACGGCAACATGGCTGTCGCGACGCGCAAGGCGATGCTGGACCGGGCGGCCACGGACAAGACGCGGGTGCATGGCTATCACTGGTCTTTCCCCGGCTACGGCTACATCGTCAGAACTGCAGACGGCTACGACCTCGTACCCGCCTTGTGGCAGCCCGCACTGTAAACGCACCGCATCACGCCCCTGACTCGTGTCATGCAGGCGACGAAAACCTGCGCGATGATGACGCTATCGTCATCACGAATCCGTGTGCGACATCGGTACTCCGCAAACTTCAGAAAAACCACCTGCACCCGCCGGAAGAAACCTGCTGGAATAGTTGTCCGCCGCCGGGTTTAGCTTTCTGTCTTCATCGGCAACGGTTCACATTTGCGCTTTCTCGATCGTTCCTTTTTCAACCATCGTTTCAGGGGATAGAAGATATGGATCTCTCTCGACGCCAGTTGCTGGCCGGCACTGCGCTTGCCGGTACGGCACTTGCCACCGGCGCAGCCAACTTGCCGAAGATCGCTTTTGCCGCAGCGCCGCAAAGCGGTCAGCAAGGCCCCGGCTTCTACCGCTTCAAGATCGGCGATTACGAGGTGACCGCCATCAACGACGGCACCTGGTATCCGAAGCTTGTACCCGGCTGGGTCCGCAATGCCGAAGTGACCGATGTGCAGAAAGCCTTGTCCGATGCCTTCCTGCCCACTGAGGTCGTGCCCGTTCCGTTCACGACATTGATCGTCAATACCGGATCAAAGCTGGTCGCGCTCGACACCGGCACCGGCGGCCAGCTCGGAACCATGGCGCCGCAATCGGGCACCTTTGCCGCCAATCTCGCGGCAGCCGGTATCGATCCGAAGGCGGTGGATGCGATCTACATCTCGCATTTTCATCCCGACCACATCAACGGCATCAAGACCAAGGACAACGCGCTGTTCTTCCCCAATGCCTCGATCAACGTGCCGGCGGCGGAGTGGGCGTTCTGGATGGATGACAGCAACATGAGCAAGGCGCCGGAAGCCGCTCAGGGCACGTTCAAGAATGCACGACGCGTGTTCGGCGATATTGCCGCCAAGGTGCAGCGCTTCGAACCTGGCAAGGAAGTCGAAAGCGGCATCACCAGTATCGCCGCGCCGGGCCATACGCCGGGCCACACCGTCTACGCCATCAATTCCGGCAATCAGGCGATGCTGTATCTCGCCGACGTCACCAACAATCCATGGCTGTTCGTGCGCAATCCGGAATGGCAGGCATCCTTCGACATGGATGGCAATCAGGCTGCCGCGACACGCAAGACGATGCTCGACCGCGCCTCAGCCGAGAAGGTTCGCGCGCATGGCTATCACTGGCCGTTCCCGGCTTCGGGCTACATCGTCAGGACGGCGAAGGGATATGACCTCGTGCCGGCGATGTGGTCGCCGCAGCCGTAAGCGGCGAGACATCAAGCCTCTTCGTCATGCCCGGCCTTGTGCCGGGCATCCCGCTTAGGGACGCACTTTGCCCGCCTAAGCGGGATGGCCGGGTCGAGCCCGGCCATGACAACGTTTGAATGAGCTTTCACCTGAGTGGTCTGCGACGGCCTTCACCACTTCATGCCGGCGCGCACAAGGAACGTGCGACCCGGCTGTGGAAAGAAGGACACGAACGGGAAACCCGGAGAGCTGGTGTCCAGCGCGTAGTCATAGCTCAGTTCGTTCAAAAGGTTCTGGACCGACACCGACCAGAAGAACTGATCGAGTTCTCCGCCAAGCCGCACATCGACCAGCGTGCGCGACGGGATCATGAACAATGCCGTCGCATTGATCTCGTTGCCGTCGAGGAAACGGTCGCTGAAATGGCGGACATCGGCGTCGAACACCAGGCGCTTGTCGATGATGTTC
>JAEYVN010000524.1 GCA_023431725.1 Pseudomonadota bacterium | reverse complement strand
ATAATGGGGAGGCCAGCGGCCGACAATATCGATTTATTGACCGGTTCAAATCCGGCGATACAGCATGTCTTTGGAATCACTAGGACTTTTCAGTCAGCGACTGCCCAAATTTCAGCCACGGGAGAGTTTGGCGATTTCCACCTGCACGCGCAGATCAATTTCGGCCATCACGGCGTCGAGTCCCGAGTCGCCGGTCGGCTCATCCAGGTCCTTGGAGATCGCCTCCAGCCGGGTGAGCGTCGTCCTGTCGAGACCACCGGAGAGAAGGCCGACCTTCAGGCTTTCCAGGGCATCCAGCGCGGTCCGGCCCTTCCGGACCGCTCGCCTGCGCCGCTCGGTCGTGTCGTCGAACGCCTGAAGGGCCATCAGGGTATCGATCCCGCCGATGGGCCTCATCTGGCTGATCCCGGCGCGCGGCGCGGAATTCATCCCGTCCGCCAGTGAGAATGAACCGGCCATGGCACGGCGGGCGATCGATGTGTCCCTGCCGACGGCTGATGCTGAGCTTGCTAAGATGCGCATGGGGAAAGCATCGCCGGTTATGGTTAATCGCGGGTAAATGTGCCGGGCAAAAGATGCCGGGCACCGGCAGACCCTGCCGCCCCGTCTTCGCCGGCCGATCAGGCGACAACAAAAAACATTGTTATATATCAGTGGCTTGCTGGAAATATCGTGTCTGGCACGGCGTTGGCATTCCCCCTGGTAAGAGTCCGACTCTCATGGGGAGCATGATGTCGACAGTCGCACGCACTATCCGGTGCGTTTTCGTTGCCACGATGGCGTTGATCGGAATGAGCGAAGCGGTGGGAGCCGCCTCGCGCATCAAGGATCTCGCCAATATCGAAGGCGTGCGTCAGAACCAGTTGATCGGTTACGGCCTTGTGGTCGGCCTCAATGGTACCGGCGATACGCTCAACAATATCCCGTTCACCCGGCAGTCGCTGCAAGCAATGCTGGAGCGTCTCGGCGTGAATATTCGCGGCCAGCAATTGCGCACCGGCAATGTCGCCGCCGTGATGGTGACCGCAAATCTGCCGCCATTCGGAACACAGGGCACGCGCATCGACGTAACGGTGTCGGCGCTCGGTGATTCCAAAAGCCTGCAAGGCGGCACGCTGCTGGTCACACCGCTGCTTGGTGCCGACGGCAACGTCTATGCCGTCGGACAAGGCTCGCTGGCGATTGCCGGCTTCCAGGCCGAGGGCGAAGCCGCCAAGGTCGTTCGCGGCGTGCCAACGGTCGGCCGCATTTCCAATGGCGCCATCATCGAACGGGAAATCGACTTCCAGCTCAATCGCATGGACAAGGTCCGCCTGGCCCTGCGCAACGGCGATCTCACGACCGCCAAGCGCATCGCTGCTGCGATCAATGATTTCATGGGCGCTGCCACCGCAGAACCACTCGATCAATCGACTGTGCAGATCACACTGCCCGGCAAGAGCGACACCAACATCGTCGCCCTGCTCACCGAGATCGAGCAATTGCGGATCGAGCCGGATATTTCAGCCAGGATCGTGATCGACGAACGCTCGGGCGTGATCGTCATGGGCCGCGATGTCCGTGTCTCTACCGTCGCTGTGGCTCAAGGCAATCTGACCGTAACCATCGCCGAAGCCCCGCAAGTCAGCCAGCCCGCGCCGTTCTCGATGGGCGAGACCGTGGTTGTGCCACGAACACAAGTCGGCGTTCAGGAAGACGGCAAACAGCTGGCGATCGTGAAGGAAGGCGTCTCGTTGCAGCAACTGGTCGATGGCCTCAACGCTCTCGGTCTCAGCCCGCGTGACCTTATCTCGATCCTGCAGGCCATCAAGGCGGCCGGCGCGATCCAGGCAGAAATCGAGGTGATGTGATGACATCCGTCACAACCCTGAATGCCGCGTCGAGCGCCAAATCCGCTTACGCTCTGTACTCGGCCCAGAAAGAAACAGGCGCGGCCAAGAATTCCGGCAGCGTCAGCGATAAGGCAATGAGCGCCGCACAAGATTTCGAAGCGGTGTTCCTGAACACGATGTTCAGCCAGATGTTCACGTCGATGGATGGTGAAGGTCCTTTCGGCGGCGATCAGTCAACAGGCGTCTGGCGATCTTTCCTGACCGATGAATATGCCAAATCGTTCGCCAAGAAGGGCGGCATCGGCATCGCCTCGGACGTCTATCGCACCTTGATGCTGCAGCAGGATATCGGCAATGCCGGTCAATCGATGCCAACGGAGAACAAGTCATGACGGCTTCACCTCAATCGCAAAGCGTCGTGGCCAATCTATCGGCTGTGATGGATGCGATCGTTCATATTGTCGAGCAGGAAACGTTACTGGTGCGCGCCGGCAAGCTGGCCGAAGCATCCCGGCTTGAAGTGACCAAGACCGATCTGGCCAATCGCTATTATGCCGGCGCGGCAAAGGTCAACCAAATGCGCTCCCAACTGTCCGATGACGAATCCAATGCGCTCGCCGATCTGCAGCGCAAGCACGGCGAATTCCACGCTGCCCTGCAGATGAACCTCACCGTGCTTGCCACGGCTCATGCGGTATCCGAAGGCATCGTCCGCGGCGTATGGGGCGAACTCGTGCGCAAATCGTCGCCATCCACCTATAGCGCCGAAGGTCGACCGAACGGACCGAGTGCAAACGCATCTCAACCGCTCTCCGTGAGCCGGGTGCTGTAAACGAATTTTAGTTGTCTGGGCGTCAAAATCGAAGCGACCCGGAATTCAGCAGGTCCCGCGTCTGGGTTCCGGGATCGTTCAGCCTCGGTGGGCTGGCGAACCTCAGGCCGTCAACAGATACATTTTTACTGAAATTTCCGAAAAGCCGTTAAGAAAAGCCAATTAACGTCCACTTCACTTGTTCCGCTTGGCGCAGAATGCGCCGGAGGGTGGCAATGGACACAAGCTTTACAATAAGGCCGCGCGACACCACCGTCCGCAGAACGGTTGGGCGCAGCAACGTCGTCCGTACGGACCTCGCCCCCTCTCTCAGCGTGAACGCCGGCCAGCAGTCTAGCGTGTCCGACCACACAGCGTCCGATTCCGGTTCGCACGATCCTGCCCTCGACGCACAATGCCAGTCGCTGCTGAATCGCGAGCGCGAAGCCCGCAAGCAAAGACGTGAAAGCAAGGACGAAGCACTCTTGCGGCAAAAGGCCTATACGAGCCATGCAGCCGCGCCGCAGACCACGGCGGCCGCCGAGGAAGACACTCCGCACGCCGATTTCCAGATCTGATCTCGGATTATCGCGGCAAAGGCAGAGCCAGCGTCGCTGAAATTGACAGCTTGTCTCGCGACAACTCCCTCATCTTACAACGCGACCTGACGGCTGAGTTCTAACGTCCTTCTTCGACGACCAGGCAATGCCGCCTCAATCGCAGAAACCCGCCATAACCCCCTCGTATTAACCAATCATTAGGGACTTTTTTACCAGCCATTAGGGTTACCAGAACATTATCGACATGAAACGAACCGCATAAGCGGCACGATTCGTATTCGATAAAGGGAAACCCTAATGGGCGATATCGTTCTCTCCGCAGGCGTCCGGAAAAACCTGCTGTCGCTGCAGGCGACGGCAGATCTCATGTCATTGACCCAGAACCGGCTCGAAACCGGCAAAAAGGTCAACAGCGCGCTAGACAATCCGTTTAACTACTTCACCTCTGCGGCCTTTAACAATCGCGCAGGCGACATGAGCGCACTGCTCGATGCGATCGGTCAGTCGCAGAAGACCATCGAGCAGGCCGATATCGGCATCACC
>JAEYVN010000327.1 GCA_023431725.1 Pseudomonadota bacterium | reverse complement strand
CGATGGACTTGATATCAACCCGGTCCCACCGATTGTCCGGTAGTGTGATGACGGCGATGCCATCGGCGGCCATTGTCTCGTTCTTGCCTTGATCGAGGCGATTGGCCGTAATCACAACGGCGGGTTTTGTTCCGGCCGGAGGAAAGGCGTGATCGCGCCTGGCGACGCCGCGGGTGATCTGCAGATAGACAATGCCGTTGCGGACGCCGTTCCGTCGCACGACCTCATGCATCACGATGCTGAGCGCCGTTAACGGCATTGGCAGCGGGATGCGGAGTTCAGCCAGGGACCGGAGCAGCCGCTCCATATGGCGGCGTTCGTCGATCAGACGGCCGCCCCTCACCTCGCAGACTTCGTACACACCATCGGCAAACTGGTAGCCGCGATCTTCGATATGAACCGCCGCGTCACTCCGCGGCAGGTAGCGGCCATTGACGTAAGCGATGCGTGACACGGCGTCTTCTCTGGATGCTTTGTTTTGCCGATTAGCCGATGCCGAGCGCCTTGAGCTTGCGATGCAGGGCCGAACGCTCCATGCCGACGAATTCGGCTGTGCGCGAAATATTGCCGCCGAAGCGGCTGATCTGGGCGACCAGATATTCGCGTTCGAACATTTCGCGGGCCTCGCGCAGGGGCAGGCTCATCAATTGCTCGCCGCCATTGCCGTTCGGCATCGAGGGGACCATCGAGCCGACATCCTGCGGCAGCATGCTGGAATTGATGACCGCATTGGGATCGCCGCCAGCGAGGATCATCAGGCGTTCGACGTTGTTGCGGAGCTGGCGCACGTTGCCGGGCCAGTCATGCGACTGCAGAACGGCCATAGCGTCTTCGCCAATGGTGCGCTTGGGCAGACCGGTGGCGAGTGAAATCTGCTCCATGAAATAGTCGACCAGCTGCGGGATATCCTCGCGTCGCTCTGCCAGCGGTGGAACGCGGATCGGCACGACCGACAGGCGATGATAGAGATCCTCCCGGAAATTGCCGGCGGCGATTTCCGCTTCGAGATTGCGCGCCGTGGACGAGATGATGCGAACATCGACTGTGACCTTGGAATTGCCGCCGACGCGATGGAAGGTCTGATCGACCAGCACCCGCAGAATCTTGTTTTGCGTCTCGCGCGGCATATCCGCGATTTCGTCGATGAACAGAGTTCCGCCATGCGCCTCCTCGAGCGCGCCGGATTTACGGCTCTGGCTGCCATTGCCCTGTTCGATGCCGAACAGTTCGACTTCCATCAATTCGGGCGTGATGGCCGCCGCATTGATCACGACGAATGGTCCATTGGCGCGGCCCGAGAGGCCGTGCAGCGTGCGCGCGCACAATTCCTTGCCCGACCCGGAGGTGCCGATGATCATGATGCGGCTGTTGGTCGGCGCGACCTTCTCGATCGTTTGCCGGAGCTGATTGATCGCCGGCGATTTCCCAACCAGGGCTGACGGTTGCGGAGAAATCGCCTTCAGCTCCTTGACCTCTCGCTTCAGCCGCGAGTTTTCCAGTGCGCGGTCGGCGACGAGAAGGAGCCGATCCGCCTTAAACGGCTTTTCGATAAAGTCGTAGGCGCCCTGCTTGATCGCCGCGACGGCGGTTTCGATATTGCCGTGGCCGGAGATCATCACGACCGGCAGATCGGGATATTCGATCTTGGCGGCATCGAGCAACTGCAGGCCGTCGAGCTTCGATCCCTGCAACCAGATATCGAGGAATACCAGATTCGGACGGCGGTTCTTGAGTGCGTTCAGCGCGCCATCGGCGTCGCGCGCGGTGCGCGTCGTATAGCCTTCGTCCTGAAGGATACCGGAAACGAGTTCACAAATATCCGGTTCGTCATCGACAATGAGAATCTCAGCTGTCATGTCGCCACACTGCTTACACGTTTGGTTTGTTTGTCTTCAGCCGACCCCGTGCCGCTCTGTTGCGGCGGATTGACGGCAAATCGCAGACGTATCCACGCGCCATTTCGTCCGGGGTCTTTTTCGGCGGCATCATGCAATTCGATGCCGCCACCATGGTCTTCGAGAATTTTGCCGACGATCGCAAGGCCAAGCCCCGTGCCTTTCTCGCGCGTCGTCACGTAGGGTTCGAGAAGGCGCGAACGATGTTCTTTCGGCAGGCCGATGCCATTGTCGATGACATCGATATTGACGTGGTCGCCATCGCGCGTGGCCGAGACCTCGATCCGGCCTTTCGGCGCATCTTCCGGCAAGGCAGCGATGGCTTCCGTCCCGTTCTTGATGATGTTCGTCAATGCTTGCGATACGAGGCGACGATCGAAGCGAGCCGGCATCGGATCTTCCGGCATCGTCAACTCGATATCGATATCGGGATGACCGACACGCATCAGGAAGACAGCTTGCCGGACCGTGTCGGCGACATCCTCGGGCTCCATGACAGGCTTCGGCATGCGTGCGAAGCGCGAGAATTCATCGACCATTCGGCGGATGTCGTCCACCTGCCGGACAATCGTATCCGTGCATTGCTCGAAGATGGCACGGTCTTCGGTTATCACTTTTCCGTATTTGCGCCGCAGGCGCTCTGCCGAAAGCTGAATCGGCGTAAGCGGATTCTTGATCTCATGCGCAATGCGTCGCGCGACATCAGCCCACGCCGAGGTGCGCTGCGCCGAAACAAGCTCGGTAATGTCGTCGAGCGTCACCACATAGCCGTGCTCGGCGTCGGCTGTCTGTTCGCTGGTGACGCGGACCGAAAGATTGCGTTCGCGACCCTTTCGGCTGAGCGTTACCTGTCCTTGCGTCAGACGCTGACCGTTTTCGATGGACTGCTGAACGAGTTCGGCAAGCTCCGGAACGACCTCAAACAGTGGTTTGCCCATCACGTCGTTGCCGGGCGCACCGATCAACTGTTCGGCCGAGCGATTGAGGATACTGATCCGGCCATCGTGATCGACGCCGATGATCCCGGCACTGGCTCCGGCCAGCACCGCTTCGCTGAAGCGTCGGCGGCTGTCGATGAGGTCGCGTGCGCTGACAAGATCATCGCGCTGCGTGCGCAGATCGTGCGTCATGCGGTTGAAGGTTTCGCCGAGTTGGCCGAGATCGCCCTCTGAGCGATGCACCGGCACCTGCACATGCAGGTTACCCGTCGCGACAACATTTGCCGCACCGATCAGTCGGCGGATCGGCGCCACAAGCCGGTTGGCGAAGTTCAATCCGATCAGCACCGCGGACAACGTCACGATGAGGGCAATAACAGTGTACATCAGACCGAAAGCCACGGTGACGCCGAGGCGTCGCGCTTCCATCAAGGCATAGTCGCTAACGCTGGCGCGCGTCTCTCTCAGTTGCGAGACCACGCGCGGGTCGAGCAGTCGCGCGACGTAGAGATACATCGTGTCGTAGTTGCGCAGTTTGATTACGCTGGCGACGTAGTTGGTGTCCGGCAGCAAGGCGATCTGCGGATCGGTATCGCTTATCGTCTGCAACGCCTCCTTGTTGGGAATTGCGAAGTCCTGTGAGACGCGCAGATTGGTGCGCTCAACGACATCGAGCTCCCCATTGAGGATGACGGCGATCGGCAATCCACGGATCGTCGCCTGAGCCGTCAGGAATTGCTTGAAGCGATCGCGATCGGAATCAAACAGCGGTTTGGCACGCGCGACATCCTGCGACATCGCCTGGATATCGCCTCGGATCATCTGCGCATGTTCGCGGAGATAGGCTTCCGACACCAGAAGCGAGTTCTCGATGATCGCCTTGGTCCGCACCGAAAAGAAGCGATCGAGGCCGCGATCGAGCGTGATGGTGGCGACGATGGCGACAAGGATCGTCGGCACGGCGGCGATGATGGCGAAGAGGCCGACGATGCGGACATGCAGACGCGCCGCCGCCCGCCCTCGCCGCCTCGCCTGAACGATCTTGTAGCCTTCCTGGGCGATGACAGCGATCAGGATCAACGCGGCAAGTGCATTGATGCCCAGCAGGCTGACGAC
>JAEYVN010000319.1 GCA_023431725.1 Pseudomonadota bacterium | reverse complement strand
GGCTTTCTCTCGACTTGGACAAAAATGTTGTAGAGTTGTCACATGAGGCGCCGCGAATGGCCAAGGCGAATGACCGAGGAATGACGCCGACGTGACAGATGCAACTTATCGCCTGGTAATCGCCGATGACCACCCGCTGTTTCGCGGGGCACTTCGTGAATCCATCGGAGGATTATTCGGCAGGGTCGAAATTTCCGAAGCCGGATCGTTCGACGAGGTCTCGAAGCTCCTTGAAGCCGGCAGCGATGTCGACCTGATCCTGCTCGATCTGAGCATGCCCGGGGTCCGGGGCTTTTCCGGCCTGATGTACCTGCGCGCCCAATATCCGAGCGTGCCGGTCGTGGTGGTGTCGGGCAATGACGACCCGACCGTCATCCGCCGCTGCATGGATTTCGGTGCGTCCGGGTTTATCCCGAAGACGCTCGATATCGAGGAGATGCGCACCGCCATCGCCGCGGTCCTCAAAGGCGGGGTCTGGACACCGCCCGATGTCGATCTCGACGCCGGCACCGATGCCGAGACCGCGGCTCTGCTCACACGGCTGGCGACGCTGACACCACAACAGGTGCGCGTTCTGATGATGCTGTCCGAGGGGCTGCTCAACAAGCAGATCGCCTATGAGCTCTCGGTGTCGGAGGCAACCGTGAAGGCCCACGTATCCGCGATCCTGCAGAAGCTCGGCGTCGAAAGCCGCACCCAGGCGGTGATCGCAGCTTCCAAGATCGAAGTCGGCCAATGGCCGGCGCTGGAGCAATAGTTACTCGGCCGCGATATTCTGCAGCCGCCATTGCGCCAGCAGGGCGCGCAGCGCGGCTGGCTTCACCGGCTTGTTGAGGATCGGCACGCCGCGTCCTCGCGCTTCGTCGCGCACCTTGGGCGTTCGGTCGGCGGTGATCAGGATCGCAGACAGATTGCGGCCGAAGCGCTCGCGCAATTGCACGATCGCATCGATGCCGTTGCCGTCGTCCAGGTGGTAATCCACCAGCAGACCGTTTGGTATCGCTTCCGACGATTCGATGGCCGCAATCGCAGCCGGCAAACTTGAGGCCTTGAGCACCCGACAGCCCCAGCCGCTGAGCAGGGCCTCCATGCCATCGAGGATCTGCGGATCGTTATCGATGCAGAGCACGGTCATGCCCGCCAACTGCGCCGGCACAGGCCGAGCCGGCTTGCGTTGTGGCGCGGATGCGCGGACCTCAGCCGCAATCGTCACCTCGACGGAGAACATCGAGCCGCGCCCCGGCTGAGACTTCAACTGAACGGGATGATTGAGCACGCGGCCGATCCGCTCGACGATCGACAAGCCAAGCCCGAGGCCGCGCGCCGCCTTGGCGCCTTCCTGCAGCCGGTGAAATTCGCGGAAGATGGCGCGCGTCTGCGACGGCGGGATGCCGAGCCCGCTGTCGTGTACTTCCAGACGCAGCGTGCCGTTACTTGTGCGGCGGCCACCGACCAGGACGCGACCTTGCGGCGTATATTTGATCGCATTGGAAATGAGGTTTTGCAGAAGCCGACGCAACAGGCGCCGATCCGAACGCACCGTTGCCGTGGACACGATGAACGTCAGGTCGAGGCCCTTCTCGCGCGCCAGCGGCGCGAATTCGACCTCAAGCTGCCGCATCATCTCGTCGACCCGAAATGAACCGAACTCCGGCTTCAGTGCGCCGGTATCGAGCCGCGAGATATCCAGCAGCGCGCCGAGAATTTCCTCCACGGCGTCGAGCGATGCGTCGATATTGCCGACCAGCCGGCCATCCTCGCCGCCACCCTGCCGCTCCACCAGCGACGTCACATAAAGCCGCGCCGCGTTGAGCGGCTGCAAGATGTCGTGACTTGCCGCGGCGAGAAACCGCGTCTTGGAGATGTTGGCTTCGTCGGCATTCGCCTTGGCGCGTTCGAGTTCGGCGTTCAGCAATGTGAGTTCGGTCGTACGCTCGGCCACGCGCCGCTCGAGCGCCTCGGCTGCCTCGAAGCTCAGCGTGACGTCGGTGAATGTCGTCACGATGCCGCCGCCCGGCATGTGATTGGCGCGCACATCGAGCACGAGACCGCGCGCGGAAAATCGTTCGATGAACGGCTCGGCGGCGACGTAGCGGGCCATGCGCTCGCTCACCAAATGGTCGATGTCGCCCTGGCCGTACACGCCGCGCTCCGCATGCAGGCGCAGGATCTCATCAAGGCGCGTACCGATGCCGATCATGTCGCGCGGCAGATCCAGCACCTCACCGAATTGCCGGTTCCAGCAGACCAGCTGGAATTCCTTGTCGAATACGGCGATGCCTTCGCTCACATGTTCGAGCGCGGTCTGCAGGATTTCGCGATTGTAGTGGATCGCCGCATTGGCATCGTCGAGCAGCTTGAGAGCAGCGCGTGTCGACACCGTCCGCTTTCGCAGAAGCAGCGAGAGAACGAGGCGCGACGAGGCTGCGCCGATCGCCGACGCCAGCAAATGCTCGGCATGTTGCAGGAGCTGGAAATCGGCCTGGCTGCCCGGCGTCAGATCGATGCGCTTGGCTGCGGCAAAATTCTCCAGCGATGAACGGGTGCGCTCCTCACCGATATAGCGTGACACCGTAGTCATCAGTTCATCGACCGTGACCACTGACCGCCACAACCGGAAGCTCGGCGCCGGTGCTGAATCGGGAACGAACACGTCGGCCTGCACGCGCTCGATCGCCTCCGGCGCCCGGCTGAGCGAGAAGCCGACATAGGCGATGATGTTGAGCGCCAGACTCCAGAACACGCCATGCGCAAGTTGCGGCAGATCGAGACCGAACAAGGCCTGCGGCCGCAGGAACCACAATCCGAACGGACCCTCCGTCAACACGGTCGGACTGACGAGACCGCTGCCCGCCGCACTGGGGATGAGCAAGGTATAGGCCCAGGCGAGAATGCCGACCGTCATGCCGGCGATCGCGCCGCGCGCCGTGGCCTGTCGCCAGAACAATCCGCCGAAAAACGACGGCGCGAGCTGTGCCACAGCGGCAAAGGACAACAGGCCGATGGCCGCGAGCTGCGCATCGCCGACCGCACGGTAATAGAGATAGGCCAGCAGCAGGATCGCAAAGATCGCAATGCGGCGGATGCGGAGGAGCAGAGCGCCCACATCGGCCTGCCCGGTGACAAACGTCGATCTGCGCTTGAGGAAGAACGGCACCACGAGATCGTTCGACACCATGATGGCCAGAGCGACCGATTCCACGATCACCATTGCCGTCGCCGCCGACAGTCCGCCGATGAACGCGGCGATCGTGAACAAGGACGCATCCACCGACAACGGCAGGGCCAGCACGAACATGTCGCTGTCCTGCCCGCTGGACGGGAAGGTCAGGAGTCCGGCCAGTGCGATCGGCACGACGAACAGGTTGATCAAGACGAGATAGAGCGGAAACAGCCACGCTGCCCGCTTGATCTCGGCTTCCGAGTGGTTTTCGACCACCGTGACGTGGAATTGCCGCGGCAACAGGATGATCGCGACGAATGACAGCAGCGTCATCGCAATCACCGTCGAGAATGTCGGCGGTGTCGTCAGCACGGCCGCCGTGTCCGGCCGGCTCATGGCATGGGACCAGAGATCAGCCGGGCCGTCGAACATCCAGTAGGTGACAAACAGACCGACACCGAGGAACGCCGCCAGCTTGACGATCGATTCCGTGGCGATCGCCAGCATCAGACCGTCCTGATGCTCGGTCGCATCGATATGCCGCGTACCGAACAGGATCGCGAAGGCGGCCATCGCCAGCGCCACAAGCAGCGCGGTATCGCCGACGGCATTCGGCGAAAAGCCGGGCGCGACGTGTACAAACACGGTGCCGAACATCGCCGACACGGCTTTCAACTGCAGCGCGATATAGGGAATGGAGCCGACAATGGCGATCAGCGCCACCAGGGCCGCAACGGATTGTTGCTTGCCATAACGCGCGGCGATGAAGTCGGCGATCGAGGTGATGTTCTGGCTCTTGGCCAGCCGCACGATGCGCAGCACCAGCGGCGTGAACAGCCCGATCATCAGCATCGGCCCGATATAGATCGTCAGGAAGTCGAAGCCGGTCTTGGAGGCAAGGCCGACCGAGCCGAAAAAGGTCCAGGACGTACAATAGATTGCGAGGCAGAGCGGATAGATCAGCAGCCGGGAACGATCCGCCCGCGCAAGACGCCAGCGGCGGTCGCCGTAGCTCGCCACGACGAACAGCAACCCGATATAGGCCAGCGCGATCGCGACAACGATCCAGGCCTGCAGCATCATGGCCGGCCCTTTCCCTCGCGCGCGATCAGCAAAATTGGATGCCGGTTTTGCGTCCGATCGCGCGTTAAGTTAGCAGATTAACCTGTGCCCTACCCGGCAAAACACCACAAATCCCGGTTCATGGCTACCGCCCTTCGACTAAGGCGCTTTCGTGAACTTCCGTGACCCCTTATCGTTGAGACCACTGGTTCCCTGCGCAGGAGACGACGATGGCCATATTGAAAGAATTCCAGGAATTTGCGGTCAAAGGCAATGTGGTCGATCTCGCCATCGGCGTGATCATTGGTGCCGCCTTTGGCCGAATCGTCGAGTCGCTCGTGGGCGACATGATCATGCCGATCTTCGGCGCCATTGGCGGGCTGGATTTCTCCAATTACTTTATCGGCCTGTCGAAAGACGTGACCGCCAGCAATCTGGCCGATGCCAAGAAGCAGGGCGCGGTCATTGCCTGGGGAAGCTTTCTGACCGCCGCCATCAACTTCCTGATCATAGCCGGCGCGCTGTTCTTCGTGGTCAAAGGCATCAACATCCTGCGCCGCAGGATGGCTGCCGAACCGCCTGCAAAACAGGCCGAGCCTCCGCGCGAGGAAAAGCTGCTGGAAGAGATCCGGGACCTGCTCGCAAAGAAGTCCTGAGGAGCAGAGCCAGAGCCGACAATGCCCCCTCCCGATCTCATCGCAGCCTTGCGGGCTTCCGCCCGCAACGCTCCGGAAAGCGGCATTGTCGAGATCATGACCTATGGCCGCCAGCGCGGCGGCGTTATGGGACTTTGGGCCGGTGAAGGCGATTTGCCGACGCCGGCCTTTATCGCCGACGCCGCCGCGCAGGCATTGGCGGCCGGCGAGACCTTCTACACCTGGCAACGCGGCATTCCGCCATTGCGCGAGGAATTGGCGCGCTATCACACCGCGCATTTCGGACGGCCTTTCACCGCCGAGGAATTTTTCGTGACCGGCTCGGGCATGCAGTCGATCCAGATTGCGCTGGCGATGACCACCGAAAGCGAAAGCGAGGTGATCATTCCAACACCCGCTTGGCCAAATGCGGCCGCGGCTGTCGGCATCACCGGCGCTCGTCCGGTTCCGGTGCCGCTGCAATTCGGCAATGCCGGCTGGACGCTGGACACCGACAGCGTTGCCCGCGCCATCACAGCGCGCACGCGCGTGCTGATCATCGTCTCGCCTTCCAATCCGACCGGCTGGACGGCAACGCGCGACGAACTCCGTCAGCTGCTTGCGCTCGCCCGCAAACACGACCTCTGGATTATCGCCGACGAAATCTACTCGCGCTTCTGGTATGGCGAGGGACGACGCGCGCCATCCTTCTTCGACGTGATGGCGCCCGAGGATCGCATTCTCTTCGTCAATACGTTCTCGAAAAACTGGGCGATGACCGGCTGGCGCATGGGCTGGATCACAGCGCATCCCTCGCTCGGCCAGGTGATCGAAAATCTCATCCAATATTCAACATCCGGCGTTGCGCAATTCATGCAGCGTGCCGGCGTCGTGGCGCTGAAGCAGGGCGAAAGCTTCGTGGCCGGTCAGGTCGCACGCGCGCGCCAAAGCCGCGACATCGCTTGCGACATTCTCGGTCGTACCGGCCGTTGCCGCTTCGCCATTCCGCAAGGCGCGTTCTATCTGTTCTTTTCGGTCGATGGCGAGAACGACATGCCGGCGCTGGCACGCCGGCTGGTCGACGAAGCGCAAGCCGGCCTCGCGCCCGGCACCGCCTTCGGCGGCGGCGGCGAGCACTTCCTGCGGCTGTGCTTTGCCCGCGATCCGGCGCAGATCGAAGAAGCGTGTACGCGGATCGCGAAAGTCTTGAGCTAAGCCGCTGCTTTCTTTCCGGCGCCGGCAAAGCGCCCGTAAAACGTCTCGCCTCGGGCGGCGAGATCGAGCAGCAATGTATTCGGCTTGAAGCGCGAGCCGTGCTTCTTTTCCAGCCGCTCGCACAAAGCGCCGAAATTCTTCACGCCCATGAAATCGATATAGGACAGCGTGCCGCCGGTGAACGGCGCAAAGCCGAAGCCGAGGATCGAACCGACATCGGCCTCGCGCACATCGGTCAGCACACGCTGCTCGAAGCAGCGCGCCGTTTCCAGCGCCTGGATCGCCAGCATCCGCTGCTTCAACT
>JAEYVN010000249.1 GCA_023431725.1 Pseudomonadota bacterium | reverse complement strand
TCTTCACGGCAATGCCGGCGCGCTTGAGATCGCGTGCAAAGGTGATCGCCAGTCTTTCGTGATCGCGACTGGTGACGAGGATTTCGAAGGTCAGGGCGCGTCCGGTCTCGCGATGGCGAAGGACGGCACCGTCGATTTCGTAGCCCGCCGCATCGAACAATGTCAGCGCCGTCTTGAGCACGTCGCGGTCGCGGCCAGATCCATCGGTGCTGGCAGGCGCATATTTGCCCTCCAGAACGTCGTCCCGCACGGCGCCCGGAAAGGCCTTGAGCCAGTCTTGTTCGCGGGCGTCGGCCGGCCGGCCGAGTGCGGATAATTACGAGCCCAGGAAATAACATACGGTGCGCTTCTGAAGGTTGAAGAAGAAGTTCTTGTTGATCCACTCGAAGTCGAACAGCATGGCGATCGCTTCGCGGACTCGGATATCGGCAAAGACAGGACGTCTCGTATTGAAGACAAGGGCGTTCATGCCTTTCGGCTGACCGTTCTGGAACACGTCCTTGACGAAGCGCCCGGCACGGAAGGCGGGGGTGTCGTATCCGGTCTGCCAGCGCGTCGGATCGGTTTCGGCGCGCACGTCGTAGAGGCCCTTCTTGAAGGCCTCGAAATATGAATTGTCGTCGCGGTAAAAATCGATCTTCAGCTCATCGACATTCCACAGGCCGCGATTGATCGGCAGCTTCGCGCCCCAATAGTCGGGATTGCGGGCGAAGGTGATGCTGCGGCCCGGATCGACGTTCTTGACGATATAGGGACCGCTACCGACCGGGGGCGTGAAGCTGGTGTCTTCAAAGCCCTCGGGATCGATCGCATGCTTGGGCAGCACCGGCATCAGGCCGAGGATGAGCGGCAATTCGCGATCCTCGCTGCCCGACAGATCGAAGCGCACCGAATGCGGCCCGGTGATATCGACGCGGGCGACCTTGGAATAATAGGTGCGGTAGTTGGGACGCCCGCGGTCGCGCAGCAATTCCCAGGAGAATACGACGTCTTCCGGCTTCACCGGCTTGCCGTCGGAGAAACGCGCCTGCGGATTGATGTTAAAGGTGATGAAGCTGCGCTTGTCGTCGGTCTCGATCGTTTCCGCGATCAGCCCGTACAACGTGAAAGGCTCATCATAGCCGCGCGCCATCAATCCTTCGATCACGTAGCCCCGGATCTGCGGAATCGCGAGCCCCTTCACGATCATCGGATTGAGACTGTCGAAGGTGCCGAGTGCGCCCTGGACGAGGCGTCCGCCTTTCGGTGCGTCGGGATTCACATACGGCATCGCGGAAAAGCCGTGCGGCATGGCCGGCGCACCGTGCATGGCAATGGCGTGCTGCGGCTCGGCGGCGGCCGGACGTGCGCCAGCGGCGAACGCCAGTGTCAGCAGCGCGGCTGCAAGCACGACGTGCCAGCGTCGAAAGTCAGAATGTCGGTGCAGGGATGTCAGCGCGATCACGGACACGGCTCGATTCGTAGTTGAAAACGGTCTCACAGGACCCGGTCCGTCGCCAAGCCGCGACATAAGCCGCCAAATAGGGTCCCTGCGAGGCAGCGCCGCGCCTGTCAGCAAATTTGTCTATCATGCTTTATTGTGCTGCCGTTTTCAGGTATCAGGCGGCACCCAGCGTCACGCTGTCGCCTTTTTTGGCAACGAGACAGCGGCTGGACGGCCTGTGGGCTCACCGCCGTTTCAGCGGCGCTAACGAGGAATTGTACAGATATGACTTATCGGTTCGCGTCTGCGCCGGCCCGGCCGGTTGTCCGGACGCTTGCAACTTTTGCCGCGGTCGCGGCGCTGTCGGGCGCTGGCATTTTCGGCGCATTGGCGCAGCAGCAGCCGGCCCCCAAGGCGGCGCCGAAGGCTCCGGCTCAGAAATCCGCTCCGGCCCAGAAGGGCGCAGCGCCCGCCGCTGGCGCCCAGCAGCCGCAGGCCGGCGGTGAACAGGCGATTCCGCCGCTGATCTATTCAAACTGGACCAAGATCTGCGGCAAGGGCCCGGAAGCGGGCGCCAAGCAGGTCTGTCAGACCGGCAAGGACGGGCGCCTCGAATCAGGTCAGCCGGTGGTTGCCGCCGTCATCATCGAGATGGATGGCGAGGCGAAGAAGGTCCTTCAGGTGACCCTGCCGCCGGGCGTCCTTTTGCCGCGCGGCACCCGCGTCGTTGTCGACCAGGACGAGCCGTCGGCGATTGTCGGATCGTTCCTCGTCTGCGCCAATGGCGGCTGCATCGCCCAGCTCGAAGCCAATGCCGACATCATCGGCAAGCTGAAGAAGGGCCAGAACCTTTACGTGCAGGCCTACAACATGGCGCAGAACGTCATGACCCTGGCGCTGCCGCTCGGTGACTTCGCCAAAGCCTATGATGGTCCTGCGACGGACCCGAAGGAACTTGAGGAAAAGAACAAGAAGCTGCAGGACGAATTGCAGAAGCGCGCGCTCGATGCGCGTCAGAAGCTCGAGCAGCAGAAGGCGAACTAACGCCGCTTCGGCGACCGAAATAAAAAGCCGAAATAAAAAAGGCGCGCTTCACGGCGCGCCTTTTTTCTATTTCTGCGTTCCGTAACCTGGGGACAGATCAATTCATGATCAGGTCGCGCGGCCGATAGGCGCCCTTGCGATCCTTCACGAAGGTCTCGGCGACCTGGGGGTGCCGGATCGGCTCGGACGAAGTGTCGGCGAGCAGATTCTGTTCCGAGACATAGGCGACGTATTCCGTCTCCGCATTCTCGGCGAACAGGTGATAGAACGGCTGATCCTTGTCCGGCCGCACCTCGGCCGGGATCGCTTCCCACCATTCGTCGGTGTTGTTGAAGGTCGGATCGATGTCGAAGACCACACCCCGGAACGGGAAAATCCGGTGCTTCACCACCTCACCGATGCGAAATTTAGCGACGCGCGCGTCTAATACTGATTTGGCCATTGTCCGCCAAACATAGTGTAATTCCTGCGGCTTGCCAGTGGCGATATGCGTGGGCCGTTTTGAATTACTCCGAACTGTCGACCTCGATAAAATAGACTGGCATTTTGTCCGCGCCCTTGATCTCGAATTCGCCGCGTGGCGTGCAGGGTATCGTGGCGCGGATCAGATTATAGG